>JAUWRE010000070.1 GCA_030610725.1 Candidatus Aerophobota bacterium
ATCACAGAGCGGAAGGAGGGTACGATGCTTAGCTTTGGGGAGGAATTACTGTTATTAGCGTTGGATGACGAAAAGGGCACCATTGTCGATAAGACTTCTGTTAAATATGGCCTGGTAGGAGCACTACTTATGGACCTTGCTCTGGCGAATAAAATCGATACTGACATAGAAAATCTTATGATTGTTGACACATCGCCAACAGGAGACGACATCCTTGATGACGTTTTAACTCAGATTGCACAGTCAAAAGGGACGAGAACTATATCATACTGGCTGGTTCAACTCAGTCAAAGTAGTAGCACCATCAAAGAAAGGCTATTAGATAGACTCATACAAAAAGGTATCTTAAAAAAGGAAGAACAGAAAATCCTATGGGTTTTTGCGCGCAGACGTTATCCTGTAAAGGACGACAAAGAAGAAAAAGAGGTAAAAACTCGTATCCGTGAGGTAATTCTGAGCGATTCGATTCCTGATTCCCGCGATGTGGTTTTGATAAGCTTGATTAAAGGCTGCTACCTGGTTGATGAAATCTTTAGCCATAAGGAAATAGATGCCGTCAAGGAAAGGATAGAACAAATTGCCAGAATGGACCTCATAGGTCAAACCCTTTCCGGAATTATTGAGTCAGTTACGCGAGCCATGGCTACCGTAGGTATGTATCCAGGATTTTAGCCGTTTTAGAATTTTTTCGTATTGTGTATCATCTTCTCTGTTTCTCAAGCCAATAAGTAGTAAATACTCAGCGAACCACGTCATTGCGAACGAAGTGAAGCAATCTCGGTTTTGCTGGTCGGAATAAACTCTGCAATTCTTGAGATTACCACGGTTGCCTACGGCAACCTCGCAATGACGGGAAGAAACGCATTTCAGTGAATGTTTTGTCACTACTCTTTTACTGGACTTCTAACGGGGTTCACTGAATACTTGCAATAAGTAAGATGCTCCCGGAGACAGTGTTCATTCAATTCGAATAAACACCACTTCCTATAAAGTAATCCGTGCCAGGTATTAATTCTACGTAGCCAATCTTCTTATGTTCACCCTCAGAGTTCGGACGTACCCAGTGGTATTCCACAAAACCACCACCTTCTTTTGCTTTAGCAGCTAGTTCCCTGATGACGAATTTTCCTTTTATATCCTGGTAATCATAAAGATTTTTTCCCTGTAAATTTTTTTGCACGGCATGGGCAATATTCACACAATCAGTGTCATAGACATAGAAATATCCTGATTTATCAGAATAAAAACGGATTGGAGTGATAAAGGCACGAATCAGCTCAATACGGTCTTTTTCATTGCTAATGTTTTTGATAATTCCCCCTAGCCCAACCGCAGCAGAGTGCACAGCAGTAGCTGCAATACGCTTCTCGCATACTAAATCATTGGAGGAGTGAGGAAATTTACCTACTATGTTTTCTACGAACCAATCCATCAGCCAGAGTTCATCATGGCTTGCTCTTCGCCCAGTCCCTATCCTTACTTTACCCTCCTGGTCTTCAATGGGTCCAGTAAAGGGGTCAAAGAGCACTGTCACCTCGCTCATTTCTCCAAGTCTTCTCATGACTAAGTCATAGATACTTATCTCTCCCAACAGGGGGTCTATTATTTTTTGCTGCCTGAAGATAGATTTGAACTTAGGATTAATGGGAGCGTCAAATTCACCTCCTAGCTCTACTGCTTTGTCCTGGAGCATCCACCAATAGTCAACATCCGCCAAGTTCCGAGAGGTATAGACCCCAGCGTAAACCTTAGTTAAGATGTCCTGGTAGAGAACCTCCCAGTGCACGAGCTGTCCACTGACACATGAATCTGGCCCTAATTTCTGCATGGGACTGTAGTTAGCGAAGGTATAGACTGGCTCTCCTTTTTCCGTGTATTCTTGTCCGACCTTGACAACGGCTGGACTATCTTCGGTAAAGGCCAGAACGTCACATCCTTCTTTGATGAGAGATTGGGCGGCTGTTCGGGCTTTAGTTGGATCATACCAGGCAAAGAGCCAACGGACATCCACGGTTGCTCCAGAATTTGTCTTCTTAGCTCCCAGAGCAAAGGCATTAATGCGCCTTACTACCTCAGGTGTTGGATAAGCAGCCACATACCCGAGCTTACCTGTTTTGGTAAGCGCCCCGACCATCAGTCCATTAAGATAGTAAAGTTGATAGAACTGGGCGAAATAGGTAGCCACGTTGGGCGCTCGTTTATAGCCGGAACAATTAAAGAATATTATGTCAAGATACTTCTTTGCCGCCTCTATGGTCACGTCCATGAAGGCAAAGGAGGTGGTGAAGATTATGTCACATTCTTCCTCAATGACGAAACGTTTAATATAATCCTCAATGTTAGCTTCTGATACTTCTTCGGCATAGACAGTCTCCAGCCAGGGGAACTTTTCATCGATATAGCGCCTGGCTACCTCATGCATATAGCTCCAGCCATAATCTTTGGGACCCACATAAATAAAGGCAGCCTTTATTTTCTCATCCTGCATCTGGGAAATCGCGTAACCAGGAATACTGGTTGCTACCAGGATAGCTACCATGGTCAATCCCGCTAAAAACAAATATTTTTGGGACATCTTTTTCATCTCCATTAATGAACCAGAATCCTGACCAATAGGAATGTAGGCAATAAATGCAGAAGATAAAGTCTAGATATGCATTAATTACAAGGATTGTCAGGGATTTATAGATGACAATAATGATGGAATTTATAATAATATCAAACGTCATGTGTTCAGGTTCAACTTCTTAATGTTAATAATCTTTTCTACTAAAAATCCCATTCCAATGACTAAAATAACTGTCAAAAGCCATCTCCATGCCATAAATTTAAATCCCAAGAATTGTATCTCCACTAATTCTTGAGGAAGTTTGAGACAAGCCCATGCACTTAGAAAAACAATGATGTTAGAAATGCTGGCTCCTTTCTTGATTAAAGATGAAGCAATAGGAAAAGCAATATAAAGAGGTCCTGTGGGAAGTGAACCAAGAAGAACCGAGATTAATACCCCTTTTATTCCTGCTTGTTTTCCCAAAAATCTTGTGACTGTTTCTTTCGAAATCCAAACACTGAATAATCCCATTAAAATCATAACAGCTGGTAAAATCAAAAGCATCTCAAAAAAGTAATCCGTTGAATACCCAATAATTTTATCTTTGCTTTGCGGGAAATAGAATAACATCGCTGTAAACACCAATATTACGATTAATACAATTCCATAACTTTTCATTAATCTTTTTTTATTCTCCTTGTTCATGCTAAAATCATTCCCACTATAACAGCTATTATCAAAGCAATTATGAAGCTGAAAAGATTACGCAATATGGCTAATTTTTTTCCAAGCACTTTTATTTCAAGAGGCAGAGTAACAAAACCAACCATTGTTAATGTGGTGATAAATGCAGCAGCAACCATGACACTTGCCCCGCTTTCAATCAGTGATGCAACAAGTGGAAAAGAAACTAAAGACGGAATATATAATATTGCACCAACAATTCCTGCAAAGATTACGCCACCAAAACCAGAACTTTTCCCTAAGTATTGAGTAATGATCTCTTTTGACAAAAAACCCTGCATAATTCCAATAAATAGTATTATGATTATTATATAGGGCATCATTTTGACAAACGATTTAATTGCAATTCTTAAGCCCTGTAAACTTTTTTCTTTTGATTTAGAGAAAGATGCAATTAAACTAACCAAAACGAAAAGATTTATTACAATAGCTGGAAGACTAATGCCCATCCTGGACCCCCAGGACAACCATGTTTTCAAGACATTTTATTCCCCTTATTTCATTGGTTTCGATAAACAAACCATCGTTCTTTTTGAGTTCACATTTTCCTTTGTTGCTGGTGTATATTCCGGATCCTTCCAGAACAAGAAAAAATACTGCATAAGGTTCTGGGTGTGGTTTTATTTCCTGCCCTTTCTTTAAGCATACAAGAACGATATTGAACATTCTTGATTTAATTATTTCTTTTTTTACTGGTTTTTCTGAAGAGAATTCTTTTTTTGACAATAAGTTCTTGATATCCATTCTATTTCTCCCCCGCCGTTTGTATGGTCTCTCTCTGGGTTTACCCTTTCCTGTGGATGACGATACTTATGCTACGTACCTGTATACATAGCATTTTTGTGGCTTTTGTCAAATTTTTGATTCTTCCCTCCTGTTTCGAATAACCTTTCTTTTCGCTCACCCCTTCGTACAGAGAACTCTGAAAAACTCCAATTTTGTCATTGCGAACGGAGTGAAGCAATCTCGGTTTTATCGCTCGAAACAAGCTCCCTAATCTCAATGAGATTGCCACGCCTGCCTCCGGCAGGCCCGCAATGACGAAAAAAGGAAATGCAATACGACGTACTAGAAAATGCTTATTTTAGGAATAGAGACCTCTTGTGATGAAACAGCAGCAGCCATAGTAGAAGATGGAAAGAAAATCCTATCTAATGTGGTAATTTCCCAGGTCAACCTGCATCGAAAGCTACAAGGGATAGTTCCGGAAATAGCCTCAAGAAGACATCTGGAAACCATCCTTCCTGCTATAAAACAAGCTCTCCAGCAGGCCCAACTAGAATTAGAAAATCTCGACGCTGTCGCTGTTACTTATGGGCCAGGGCTATTGGGTTCGCTCTTAATAGGCTTGACCATAGCCAAGGGGATAGCCTATTCTCTGGAGATACCTCTTATAGGTATTAATCACCTGGAAGCGCACCTTTACGCTAATTTTCTCTTATATCCCGAGGTTACTCCTCCCCTTATAGGCTTAATCATTTCTGGTGGTCATACCGAATTGGTATATTTATCTAAAAAGGGAGAATACGAGGTGATGGGGACAACCAGGGATGATGCAGCAGGAGAAGCTTTTGATAAAGTAGCCAGAATTCTTAACTTAGGATATCCGGGAGGACCAGCTGTAGAAAAGATAGCCAAAAAAGGAGACCCTCAATCTATAAAATTACCCTTAGACCATTTCAAGAAGGAGACCCTGGACTTCAGTTTTAGCGGGATAAAGACAGCCATATTATACTATGTAAGAAACCTGGAGAAAAAAGGAGAACATATCCCTGTTGCAAATCTTGCCGCTAGCTTCCAGTTAAGAGTTGCCCAGATGCTTGGCAAAAATCTTTTTAAAATAGCTTCTTCAAAAAACATAAAACAAATAATCTTAGGAGGGGGAGTAACGGCTAATCTCTTCCTTCGCTCATTCCTGGAAAAAGAAAAACCCAGCAATATAGAAATATTCTTTCCCTCGCCAGAACTGTGTACTGATAATGCAGCTATGGTTGCTGCTTGTGCTTATGTCAAAATTGAGAGAGGTGAAACCTCTCCCTTTTCTCTTGATGCTCAACCTAACCTTAGTCTCTAAGTGTCAATTTAGCATAGGAATCGTAAATACTCGGTGAACCTCGTGTCATTGTGAGCGAACAGAGTGAGTGAAGCAATCTATGTTTTTGGGATTGCCACGTCGCTATCGCTCCTCCAATGACAGTAGCATACGTGCTTTAGTGAATATTTACATAAGTTCTTTCAAAGTAGGATATATCTTCAGGTAGTTATGATACCTCTCCCCATACTGTGAGTGTTGCTTTGCGTCTGGTTCAAACATCTTATCGATCTTTACCCATTGCCTAGCACCTTGTTGGGGTGAGTTAAAAGTATCTATACCTACACCAGCCAAGATTGCTGCTCCCAGGGAAGCAGCCTCAGAGACCTCGAGGGTGCATACTCTTTTACCCAAAACATTAGCCCTGAGTTGGAGCCATTTTTTAGATTTTGCTCCCCCTCCAATGGCTCGAATTTCCTCTATGGGAATACCTATCTGTTGCAGTTTATCCATATTTAGTCTTAGGTCATAGTTATTACTGTCTAGTATGGCTCTGGATATGTCCTCTTTAGTAGTATTTATAGTGAGTCCTAAAATAGCGCCTTTGGATTTGGAATCCAGAGTAGGGGTTCCACTTCCCACAAAATGGGGTAGAACATATACATCCACTGGCTTAGGATTTGCTCTCTCCACTATTATATCATAGACATCCCCACCGGCTCTTTTAGCTTCCATTTTTTCCTCAAAACAGAAGGTATCTCTGTACCATTTAAGCAGGAGACCTCCGGTGAGATTAAAAGAAATGGTAGTATATATATCTGGACAAGTATGAGGGCAACAGCAGTAGTTATTCTCCAGCATTTCCTTACTTAAGAGTGGCTCTTTGATGGCAGGGCATAGTACATCTGATGTACCAATGGCATTCATAACCAGACC
>JAUWRE010000122.1 GCA_030610725.1 Candidatus Aerophobota bacterium
TAATGAAAGCAAGATTATGTTTTTTTCCTATTAAAAAATCATTAGCATCATGAGCTGGTGTAATTTTGAGGGCACCAGTCCCAAATTCTGGGTCAACATATTCATCAAAGACAAGAGGGAGTTCGCGTCCCAGCAAAGGTAAAATCAATTTTTTCCCTTTTAGTTTTTTGAATCTTTCATCTTTTGGATTTACTGCTATTGCTGTATCTCCCAGCATAGTCTCGGGACGGGTAGTGGCTACCACCAGATACTCTTTCTCATCTTTAAAGGGGTATCTTATATAGTAGAGTTTTCCTCTTATCTCTTCATACTCTACCTCAATATCAGATAAAGCTGTTCCACAACGAGGGCACCAATTAACGATATAATCTCCCTGGTAAATATATCCTTGCTGGTAAAGCTCTACAAATACTTTTTTTACTGCTGCTGAGTGCTCTTTATCCATAGTGAAGGATTTATCCTTCCAGCTACAGGAGACGCCCAGGCTTCTCAGTTGGAAAAAGATTCTCTCTCCATATTTCTCTTTCCACTGCCAGACTCGTTTAAGAAATTCCTCTCTTCCTAATTGCTGTCTGGTTACTCCTTTTTTAGCCAGGCTCTTTTCTACTACATTTTGGGTAGCAATTCCGGCGTGGTCAGTCCCTGGAATCCATAAGGTTTCGTAGCCCTGCATGCGCTTAAAACGAGTGAGAATATCCTGGATAGTAATATCAAAAGCGTGTCCCATATGAAGAATTCCGGTAATATTGGGAGGAGGCATAACCATAGAAAAGGTAGCTTTTTTTATACCCTGCCGAGGAGAGAAATAGTCTCTTTTTTCCCACCAATCAAGCCATTTTTTTTCTATTTCCTTGGGTTCGTAGCGTTTTTTCATTGGTTTCCTCAAAAAAAAAGGGGACAGGCTACTTTTTGGATAACTGTTGATTTATAGTGTACTTTTAGACTTCATGGGTGTTTTGGGAAGGAAGACAAATAAAAAAGTAGCCTGTCCCCTTTTTTATACGCTATATTTAACTATGAACAATCAACTCACTAGGGAATCTTAACCAAACGGTATAGTGTTGTCAAGTTTGACAGAGACTGGCAAATGTTATATTTTAAAAGTGGTATTCAATAATTGAAAGTGTTAGCATAATAGGGTTCAGAATGAAATTAGTGGTATTCGTGCTTAACAAGGAAGAGTTCCTGGAAGATGTTTTGGAAGCTTTCATAGAAGCGGGAATTACCGGTGCTACTATTCTGGATAGCGAGGGAATGGGGAGATTCTTGACCTATGAGGTCCCTCTCTTTGCTGACTTCAGGGATTTTATGAAAGGGAATAAACCTTACAACAAGACCATATTTTCCGTGGTAGATGAAGACGAAAAAGTCAAAAAAGTAGAAGAGCTGATTGAGCAGATATGTGGTGATTTGTCTTCTCCAGGCACAGGTATTTTTTTTACCCTTCCTGTAGACTATATTAAGGGTTTGATTAAGGAAACAGAGTAAGGGAAAGGGTGTTATATGGTAAAAATTTTAGACCTAATAGATCCTCAGTGTATCAAGTTGGAGCTTGAATCAAGAAAGAAAAAAGAACTGGCAGAAGAGATGGTTGACCTTCTTTTTCAATCCGGCAAAATCAAGGAAAAGGGGAAAGTGGAAGAGATTATGATAGAACGAGAGAAAAAGGGTAGTTCAGGCATTGGTGAAGGGATTGCTATCCCCCATATAATGTCCTCAGAAGTCTCCCAAACATTTATGGCTTTTGGACAGAGCAAAAAAGGCATTAATTTCGCCTCAATAGATGGAAAGCCAATATATCTTGTTTTCCTTTTAATCGGCCCAGCTAATGATGCTATGCTTCATCTGAAGATACTGGCTAAGCTTTGCCGATTTCTGCATAATTCTCTCTTTAAAGAGGCTCTATTGAATGCTAATAACAAGGAGGAAATTATTCAAGCCTTTACAGAAGAAGAGAAAAGAGAAGGTTAAGAGTGTGAATGTTCATTCAAAATGGAAGATAATAAGAATCTTACTTACCACCAGTTATCTTATGCTGGGGTGGATTTTTTTTACTGTAAATCTGGCTCCTTTTTCTCTCTTCCTTGGCCTGATGCTTTCCTTTGCCGTCGCTTTTTTTACTTATGACCTATTTATTGAAAAAGAAGAGGCAGCACGCCGTAGTCTCCTTCCCAGAATATACTTACTAATTATTTATCCCCTAGTTTTATTGACAAAAGTCTACCTAGCCAGTTTCAAGATGATTATCCCTGTAATTAGTGGCCAGAGTAATCCTCGTGTAGTCCATTTTCGTACTCGCCTGAAGTCAGAATTAGCCAGGGTTGTTCTAGCTAATTCTATTACTCTTACTCCGGGAACCCTGACTCTTGATCTGGATAATGACCATTTAATAGTGCACTGGTTGGATGCAAAAACTATCCATAGTCACTATGCGGCAAGACTCATCAAGGGGCACTTTGAATCCTGGTTAAAAAGGATCTGGATGTGAGTGTATTCGTTATAGCGAGCTTTTGTTTTCTGGCTACTTCTTTATTGAGTCTTATTAGAATTATTATTGGTCCTACTGCCCAGGATCGTTTGGTAGGGTTAAATCTCATTGTTCCTCAAGTAGTTGCTATTATGGTGTTGATGGCGATTAATTTTAATCGTGCTATTTATCTGGATGTGGCTTTAGTCTATGCTATTCTTGGTTTTATCAGTATAATTGCTATTACTAAGTACCTTAAGGGAAAGAAGTTGCACGAATGATATTTATTTTCTATATTTTTCTCTTTTTGAGTATTTTCTTCGCTTTTTTTGGTAATATTGGCATGCTGCGGTTTCCTGATGTTTATACGCGTCTGCAGGCTTCTTCTAAATGTGCTACCACTTCTCTTCTTTCTCTTTTTATTGGTCTTATGATTCTTAAAGGATTTAGCTCCATAAGTGTGAGGATTTTGGTTATCGCTATATTCTTTCTCCTCACTAGCCCTGTTGCTTCTCACGCTATTGGTAGAAGTGCCTATGAAGGAGGGATTTTACCCTGGCGGAGGGTGAGAAAAAAGGAAGATATTTCTGAGGATAAGTAACATGTTGGAAATCATTCTTCTTATTATTCTTGTTCTGGCTATTTTATCCCTGCAGTTCAAAGATTTATTGAGTGCTATTATCTGCCTAGCTGCTTTTAGTTTTATGCTTTCTCTACTTTTTTACTATCTACACGCTCCTGATGTGGCTATTGCTGAAGCAGCCGTGGGAGCTGGAGTAGCTACTGTTCTGTTTGTCCTGGTAATAAGCCGAACTAAGCGGAGAGAAAGATGAAAAGGATTTTCCCCCTGGTAGTTTTGCTGGCTCTGGCAATGCTACTTATCTGGGGGGTTGAGCTTTCTTCTCCTGTTCCTCGCGTTATTACCCGATATTATATAGACTATGGCAGGCAAGAGACAGGAGTTATTAATTTAGTTTCCGCTATTTATTTAGGTTATAGGGCTTTCGATACTTTTGGGGAGACACTTGTGCTACTTTTGGCTGTTTTTGGAGTGGCAATGTTATTTAAAAAGAATTGAGGGGAAGGATACCCCCCCTCAATTCTTTTTGTGTTCATTGTTCGTAGTTCATTGTTCATTGACCTACTAGCTCGTTAGTTAATTGGTTCACCGTTCGTTCGTTGTTTTTTTATCAATGAAGTATGCCCTATAGTTTTGAATTTTTGTTTTTTACTATACACTATACGCTACCCGCTATACGCTGTATTTATCGATGAACTATGAACTATATTTAAGAAAGGAGACAAGATGGAAAGGTCGCAAATAGTGACTATGGTTTCCAGGAAGTTAGTTCCCTTTATTCTTCTTTTTGGACTTTATCTTATATCCTATGGCCACCTTTCTCCGGGAGGAGGCTTTCAGGGAGGAGTAGTTCTGGCATCCGGGATACTTCTTCTCTTCCTTTCGCACGGATTTACTCTGGTTCAAAAGAGCTTTCCTGAGAGGCGACTCAATCTAACAGAGCTGGTGATGGTCTTTCTTTTTCTTCTTCTCGGTTTGGCAGGTCTTTTTTTGGGAAAGCATTTCTTGGGGAATATTCTACCTTTAGGAGAGGCAGGGGAGATACCCAGCGCCGGGTTTATTCTTTTGCTTAATATGATTATTGGTCTGAAAGTGGGAGCAGGGATTACTCTTATTTGCTTCTATTTATTTAGAGCCTGATTTCGTATATCGTATTTCGTGAATCGTGAATTGTCAACCGAACCCTACAATCATTTACTTTCTTGTTTTTATCAATGAACTATGAACTTCTTGAACTTTGTTTTCGGTTTTCCTATTAGGTATTTGAATTTGGTTTTGAACTTGCTATGAGCTATGAGCTATTCTGCTATGAGCTCTTTGAATTTGGTTTTAAACTTTGCTTTTGAACTTGCTA
>JAUWRE010000176.1 GCA_030610725.1 Candidatus Aerophobota bacterium
TTGACAGGCTGGCAACGACAGAAAAAGAAGGAATGATATGGACTTACAAGAAAAATGGGATAGAGCTGTTAGAGAAACACAGATATTAAGACCTCGTCTGCGTACTCTTCTGGTTTTTGAGAATACTGATCTTTCCTATATATCTTTAGCAAAATCGATAGTTAATATAGGAGATACAGTAGTGCGTAAGGGTAAAGTAGTAGCCCACAAACCAACAATTGTTCTCCCCAGGAACTTTCCTCAATTTGAAGGATTTGATTTTGAAGACGATGAAGTAGATGAAAATGAAGTAGGTAGGCTTTTACTGATGCGCGGAGTTTCTTTTCCAACTCTCAAGTACAGCAATGAGACCCATACCATTGATGTGTTTGAAGGTTCCCTGGATAAAGCAATTGCACATTTTTCCAGACAACTGGAAAGAAGAGAGGATGTTCATCGCGGTTTGATGGTGGGTCCTGAAGACTGCTGGCAATTTTCAGTGTTGATTTATGCAGGTACTCTAGCTCTTAAATCCGCTCCCACTGATATAGAAAGACTTTTTGATTACTTCAGAAAACACGGACACTGGTAGAAAATTAGCCTATAGCGGGTAGCGGATAGCGGATAGTAAAAAAGATAAAACCATAGGCGAAGTTCATCGATAGTCTCTGCCTGTCATTGCGAACGTAGTGAAGCAATCTCGGTTATTAATAAAAAAGCAGCCTTGCTGTGTGATAAAATAAAGAAATTGTAAGGTGAAAATTAAGCTTATAAAAACCATCTTTTCGCATATAGGCTTTAGTTTATTAATCCTCTCTTTTTTCTTTTGTACTGCCAAAGTAACTGCCAACTCAGAAAATAACCTACAGAAAAAACCCCTCCTTGATGAACTTATCATTCTTTCTACTATTGGTAATATTCCTGATGAGACAAGTAAAATAGTTAAATACCAGGACAAGGTAGATTTATTTGCGGTAGTAAAGGATAGAGAAAAAAACTACTACCTGGGAAATGATGACTCCATATCAGATAAAATAACAATAGACGGCAAGATATATTCAATGGAAGATGGAACTCTTAAGAGATGGAATAAAATAGCCTGGGGAGAACTTAACATAAAGTGGTATAGAATAATGCCAAAGATGAAACCCTCCCATCCAAGGTCAGAGTATGAGTGGTATTCCAATGTTTTTACAGAAGGACCCAAAGAAGGTGAATTCGCCGAATATGTTGTCATTGAATACACTCAGAGCTCTTTGGACGAGACTGGGTGGAGCATTGGACTGAAAAATGAGATAGGAACGGCTAGATTCAGAGCCGAGGTAAATTATGACGGAAAGCTACTATCCTCTCCCGGACAACTAGATCCATTGCATCCCAATTATATAGTAGCGGAAGATTATTACAAAGGAATCAAGCCATCTGTTCATTGTATTAGTAGAACATCTAATAATGAAAATAAACTGATTAGATATATAGAGGCCCTAAGAGGAGTTCCCTGGCTGTGGGGAGCAGATTATAAGACAGGGGACAATGACCCGCAGAAACAGCAATCGGAGCTGCCTAACGCTATCGGTATAGAATGTGCTGATTTAATCATCTCAGCTCTACGAGCTATGGGAAACGATAAACTCAAATATATCAAGGCAAATCGATTTGCCCAAGGGGAATATACCGTACCCCTTATAGAGGGAAGAACTTTCCAGTTCGCTATCAATGATATTTTTGGGGGTTGGATCCCTCGGGGGATAGCTTTTCACCAGGATAGATTTTATGTGTGCGGCAAGGGAAGTGTCAAAATTTTTAATAATAGCTTTGAACTTACTACGGTCATTGAAGATATCCAAGAACCCCTATCCAACTACCTAGATATAGCTCTCTCTTCCCAGGATGACCTGATTTACCTAATAAACGATAGCTTCAATCGGAGAATAGAAATCCTTGATCAGGACGGTAACCTAATAAGATATTTTTCTCCCAAAATAGAGCAGGTACTTGAAATGGGAGACCAGTCGTATTCTCAACAAATGGAACTCAGGCCCACAGGAATTGGCATCGATGAAAATAAAGATATCTACCTTTTGAAATCCGACAGCGTCTATATCTTCAATCAGCAAGGAGAGAAAAAAGGAGAGATCAAACTCGAGGGTCTTTATGAGCCTTTTGTTCCTACAGGGCCTTTAGCTGTGAATAATGACAGAATCTATATCCCAGCTTATCAGAACTACATTCTAGTTTATAACCTGCAAGGAAACATGGTCGCTCAGGAAAAGCTTACTTGCACCCCAATGGGTCTGGACATAAAAGATGAAAGGTACTGCTTCTTGTTAATAGGTCCTTTGCGGATAGAGGCGCGTGATTCTTCGCTCACACTCCTTGCCGATTCCTATGACAGGCTAATTGACCAGGAGGGAAATGACACAATTATCAGCATCGGAACAGGAGAGAATACTCTAAGAGTAGGAGACATTATTATGAGCCGAGGAGAGGAGGAGGAAGAGTTCAGCCATACTCTAATACTCTATGAGGATTCTAACAGAAACGGAAGTCTTGATTTCAACGATAAATTGATTTTCGCTGGTCATGAGGGAGTAATGATTGAGACAGTAAAAGAAAAATTGGGAAGAAGAAATTTTTCTTTGAGAAGACTGGATGAATCTATAGTAAAAGATAGCTAATAGCGTGTAGCGGATAGCGTATAGTCAATCGTATTTCGTGAATCGTGAATTGAAATCTCTCGCTTATTGCCCGTCGCTTGAAAACAACCTATTTCCTAAAGGAGCTCAGAGTTTTCGTTGTTCGTCATTGCGAAATGAAGCCGAAGCAATCTAATGACAAATATTCCTTCTTTTTTTGTTCATATCCCTTACTGAGATAATCCTTATCTTACTATGCAAGTTTCTTTCCAACACGCCAAATACCTCATTATATGTTAAGTATCACTAAAATTGATACTTAAATTAGAGAGATTACTAGGAATAAAAAAACAGACTTTTTAGCAAGTCAACTAGTCATAAATGCGATGTTAATGCGAAAAATACCTGTCTTTTCACCAAATCTCGCTTTTTTCCTCTTGACACTTTAAATATTTCTATTATAATAATACAAAAGATGATGA
>JAUWRE010000166.1 GCA_030610725.1 Candidatus Aerophobota bacterium
GGAGATGCTAATAAATTCTTAGCCGTCTGGCAGGAATATAGTAGGGCCAAGGATGTAACTAAAAGAAGGCTTTACCTGGAGACACTAGAGAAAATAATGCCTAAGATAGGGACAAAATATATCATCGATTCGGAACAGAAAGGGATACTTCCTCTTCTGTCTTTAGATGAGAAGGAGGCAAGTAAATGAAGATAGAGCGATGGATTCCCATAATAGTGGTAGTTATTTTGGGATTGATTGTTGTAGGAGGGAGTTTATATACGATAGATCAAACTCAGCAAGTAGTCATTACCCAATTTGGTGAGCCTATAGGTGACCCTATTTCTGAGCCCGGTCTTCATGTAAAGATTCCCTTTATCCAGCAGGTAAATTATTTTGAAAAACGTATTTTGGCCTGGGATGGTCTTCCTACACAGGTTCCTACAAAAGATAAAAGATATATCTGGGTTGATACTACCGCTCGTTGGAGGATTGTTGAACCTCTTAAATTCCTTCAGACAGTGGGAGGTGAGAGGACGGCCCTGGGAAGGCTCGATGATATCATCGACTCTGCTACCAGAAATCAGATCACCAATCATCTTCTCTATGAATTGGTGAGGGATTCAGGCAGAGAGTTTGTGGAGACGGAGGAAAGTCTGGAGATTGAAGAGGTGATAGGTGTGGTGCAATACGGCCGGGAAAAGATAAGTCGGGGAATCCTGGAAGAGGCTGCTCTGCTCGTTCCCCAATTTGGGATAGAATTGGTAGATGTGAGAATTAAGAGGCTTAATTATGTGGAGCTGGTAAGAGAAGGTGTCTATGCCAGAATGATTGCTGAGAGAGAGAGGGTGGCTGAACTGTATCGTTCCGAAGGTGAAGGAATAAGGGCTGAAATCGAAGGAAGGAGAGCGAAAGAACTACAAAGAATCACTTCTGAGGCTTATAGAAGGGCCCAGGAGATCAAGGGAAAGGCCGATGCGGAAGCTACCAAGATCTATGCAGATGCTTACAATAAAGATCCTGAATTCTATTCATTCTTGAGGACACTGCAGATATATGAAGATACTATGGATGAAAATACCCGGTTGATTATGACCACAGATAGTGATTTTTACAAGTATATGAAGACTCTATCACCTGAGTAAATGGTGAATCGTATCTAGTATCTAGTATGTCGAAAAAAAAAGTAAGTACTCAGTGAAGCACGCCATTGCGAGCGCAAGCGGAGCAATCTCGGTTTTTTTGCTCGGGATGAACTCTATAATTCTGAGATTGCCACGGCTGCCTTTGGCAATCTCGCAATGACAAGAAGGAACGTACTTTATGAATATTTACGAAAAAAGTGCGTGAATGTTATTGTGTTGTGTGCTTGAGGGTCTTTTACGATATACGATATACGACATACGAGAATGGCGACGGAAGAAAATATCCTTCGGTATTCCTTGACATAAAAAAAAGTTCTTTTATAATATGCGAAAATAAGAAATTGATGAATTATATGGTCTACCGAAGGATATTTTCTGAAGAAGCCTTATGTAATGGTGAGTGGTTAATTGGTGAGTGGTGAGTAGTGCCCCTCTTCCCATTGGGGAGAGGGATAGGGTGAGGGGAATTAACCATTTAACCAATTAACAAATTAACCAACAACAGCGACGGAAGAAATTGTCCTTCGGCAATTTCTTGACTTTTACCTACGGGTAGAATAAAATAAAGCCAACTTAACAACTGGCTAAGAGCGAAGAAAGGAAGCAAATGAACATTAGAGAAGATATTTTGAAGATAGCCCGGCAAGCCAAAATGGCCAGCCAGGAACTAGCTAATTTATCCTCTAGCACAAAAAACAAAGCTTTAGTGAGAATGGCTGAAAGCATAGAAAAAAACAGGGAAAGGATAATAGAAGAAAATAAAAAAGATGTCAATCTGGCTAAGAAAAAAGAATTGTCAAAGGCTCTCATAGATAGGTTAACCTTAGATGAGAAGCGGATTAGACAAATGTCAAAAAGTCTAGAAGAGATAGTCAGCATAGAAGACCCAATAGGAAAAATAGAAAACATACGAAAGAGACCAAATGGACTTCAAATTGGCAAAATGGTTGTACCTCTGGGAGTAATTGGTATTGTTTATGAGGCACGACCCAATGTCACTATAGATGCAGCAGCGCTCTGCCTGAAAGCAGGCAATGCTACTATCCTACGGGGAGGCTCGGAAGCCATCTGTTCTAATATCATTTTAGCTGACCTCTTAAAGAAAGCTGGCCAGGAAACGGGATTACCTTCAGGATCTATTCAACTGATAAAAACCACTGATAGAAGGGCAGTAACAGAAATGCTAAAGTTGAATGCCTATATTGACGTAATTATCCCCCGAGGAGGAGAAGAACTGATTCGGGTAGTTATGGAAAATTCTACTATTCCTGTAATTAAGCACTATAAAGGTATCTGTCATATCTATGTAGACGAAGAGGCAGATTTAAAAATGGCTGAGGAAATTTCCTTTAATGCTAAAGTGCAGCGACCAGGAGTCTGTAATGCCATGGAAACACTCTTGATAAATGAGAAAATTGCTGCCCAATTTCTTCCTGGAATGATTAAGAGATTACAGGAAGCAGCAGTAGAGATTCGGGGAGATGAAAAGACCTGTCAAATTACAAGAGGAATCAAAAAAGCTTCTGAAGAGGATTGGCAAACTGAATATTTGGATCTTATCCTCTCTATTAAAGTAGTGGAAGGAATCGAGGAAGCTATCAACCATATCAATAATTATGGCTCTCATCATTCTGACGCTATCATCACCAATAACTACGCAAAATCGAGGCAATTTCTGCAAAAGATAGACTCAGCAGCTGTTTATGTTAATGCCTCAACCAGATTTACCGACGGAGCAGAATTTGGATTAGGAGCAGAGATAGGTATAAGTACCCAGAAGCTACATGCCCGTGGCCCTATGGGGGTAAATGAGTTAACCAGTACTAAATTTATTATATGGGGGGATGGGCAGATAAGGAAATAACCCTTAGTTGTTAGTGAATCGTGAATGGTGAATCGCAAACAAGGAAGTAAATGATTGTAGGGTTTGGTTGACAATTCACGATTCACGAAATACGATTCACCAGTTTTGGCGTGCGTGATGCGTACTGCCCAATACGATACACTACATACGATATACGAACGACGAGAATCAACTATGAACAACATAATCAAAATAGACCCTACTCGACCAGAAAAAGAAAAAATCAAAAAAGCAGTATCCCTACTGAGGAAGGGCAAAATAGTAGCTTTTCCCACCGATACAGTTTATGGGCTAGGTGTTAACGCTGAGGATACAATAGCTATTGACAAACTATATGAAATCAAGAAAAGAGCTAAGGATAAACCATTCGTACTATTCTTAGGAAGGAAAGAAGACTTTATCTCCTTTGCGGAGGTGGTTTTTCTCTCTGCTCAAAAATTAATAAACAAATTCTGGCCCGGACCCTTAAC
>JAUWRE010000060.1 GCA_030610725.1 Candidatus Aerophobota bacterium
TGTTTAAAAGTCTCTTTATTCGATGAAACCGTTCAAGAGTTCAAATATGCTATACCAAATTATAAATAGTCCACGATGTAGTGCTACAACTTTTTTACCCAATCAGAGTCCACGATGTAGTGCTATTTGTCAATTAACCAACAAGATATGCCGAGCGTAGTGAGGCCTATCTTGTTGGTTAAGACACAATGGTGTGTCGAGAGACAAAGGCGTTCAACTAAAATTGAACGCCTTTTTTTATTTCAAAGCTGAATAGTATTACACTGGTGTAATTCCAGGATGAAGACGTCCTTTGGTGCAGAGTGTGCTGCACAGTAGGACGTCTTTTTTATTGGAGAGTTTGCTATGAATCAACGTAAATCTATGTCTCAAAGGACAGAAGCAACTATTTTAACTAGTGGCAAAATAAATGAAGAAAGGAGTAAAAAATGACTTTCAGTAAACCAAATGCAAGTTCAGCTACTTTGACGAGGAATAGAGTGAGTAGTGCTCCTATTTCAGGGTTGTGTGTAACCTGTCTTGACGGTTGTCCCGGTTATTGTGAAGTAGGTCTTTCGGCTCTTAGGGGGAGGGAAGTTCTGTATCCTCAACCCTTTGGCAAAATAACAGCTGGAGCTGAAAAAGATTATCCTGTGGATTTTTCCCACTTCAACATCCAGGGAACTTGTGTGGGTGCTTATGGGATGGAGCCAGATTCAGATAAGACTATGTTTCCCGCAGTTGATATCACCACACAAATAGGAGCCAAAGATAAGATTGAGTCCAGAGTCCCCTTTTTTACTGGTGCATTAGGTTCCACTGAGATAGCCCGTGTCTATTGGGAATCCATGGCTGTGGGAGCTGCTATTAGTGGAGCCATAGTTACTGTGGGAGAAAATGTCTGTGCTATGGACCCTCATAGTGAAATCAAAAATGGCCGTATAATACACTCACCAGAGATGGAAAGAAGAATAAGAATCTTCAGAGAATGGCAGGACGGGGATGGAACAATTGTGGTCCAGTATAATGTAGAAGATGGTAGGTTGGGTGTTCCCGAATATGTAATTGAGAAATTAGGAGTAGAGGCAATTGAGATTAAATGGGGACAGGGAGCAAAGAGTATAGGAGGAGAGGTTAAGCTGGATAGCCTGGAAAGAGCTTTGGATTTAAAAGCAAAAGGATATGTGGTTTTTCCCGACCCTGAGGATTCTATTGTGCAGAAAGCATTCAAAGATGGTGATTTCAAGGAGTTTGAACGACACTCCCGGCTGGGAATGGTGGAACAGGAAAATTTTTTTCTCGAGGTGGAAAGGTTAAGAGACTTGGGAGCCCAATATGTTACTCTTAAAACCGGTTCCTATCGACCCGCAGATCTCGCTCGTGCTGTTCGCTGCGCTTCCGATGCCAAAATTGATCTTCTCACAGTTGATGGTTCTGGAGGGGGGACAGGGATGAGCCCGTGGCGTATGATGAATGAGTGGGGCATACCTACGGTATACCTAGAGTGCCTTTTATATCAGTTCATTTCTCAGTTGAAGGAAAAGGGAGCTTTCATTCCTGGCTGTGCTATAGCTGGTGGTATCTCTCTGGAGGACCATATATTCAAAGCAATTGCTCTAGGAGCTCCTTTTATCAAAGCAGTCTGTCTGGGTCGCTCCAGTATGACAGCGGCTATGGTGGGGAATACCATCGGAGAGGCTATAAAGAAAGGCAGCATCCCTCAGAAAATTAGAAAATATGGGGATTCAGTAGACCGGATCTTCATCGAGGCAGCACAATTGAGAAAAAAATATGGTAAAGACTTTAAGCGGATTCCAGTTGGTGCTATTGGTGTATGCACCTACTATGATAGACTCAAGGTAGGCCTACAACAGCTGATGGCTGGAGCGAGGAAGTTTAATCTGAGTTATATCGATAGGGATGATATTTTTGCTCTTACTAGGGAAGCGGCAGAAATTTCAGGTATTCCCTTTGTTATGGATGCTGATAAAGAAGAAGTGCAAAAGATTCTTGGCCAACATAGAGCCAGAAAATCTTTTTAACGATTAGTTGGAGAATAATCATTTATGATATGGGAGTTAATCAAGCAAGCACTTGATTTCTGCGTGGAGAAAAATCCACGTCTCAAAGACAGAGAAAGTGTTGTGAGCCTGCTCCTTGAAGAGGATAGTTGGGTTCACAGCACTTTCAGGTATGCCCTAAGCAAGAGGATTTGTGCGTTTCTGAGTATGCATCATCAAGAGTTAGAGCAAGTATATCTTACAGGAAGCACTGTGGAAGATAGAGCAGGATTTACTTCAGACATAGATCTCATCATAAGGGCTGAGAATAACGAGGCATTAGCTGATACCCTAAGAAGACTGGATAATGACATTATGATATATTATCACAGTTTATTGCAACAGCACGTTAAGAAAATGCACCAAATTCTAAGCCCTGAATTTGTCTATAAAAAAGAAACATTGGAGAGAATAAAAGGACATATTTTCCATCCACCTCTTCTTATCTGGCATCGTGGTTCTAAATAACCGGAAATAACCTTTGATTTATTGTCTTCTTAAGGTAAAAGTGTTAGAATGTATGAGAGGGAAAATATGCGGGCTATCCTTGTTTTAGAAGACGGAACAGCATTTGAGGGCAAATCATTCGCTGCCCTGGGGGAAAGAACGGGGGAGGTAGTTTTTAATACCAGTATGACCGGATATCAGGAGATTTTAACCGACCCCTCTTATCAAGGGCAGATGGTTACTATGACTTACCCTTTGATTGGCAACTATGGAGTTAATGAAGCTGATTCTGAATCGGGCCAGCCTCATCTGGAAGGCTTTATTGTTAAAGAATGTAGTAAGAGCTTCAGCAATTGGCGAGCTGAAAAGAGCCTTCCCGATTTCTTGAAGGAACACAAAATAATAGGTATAGAGGGAATAGATACGCGAGCTTTAACCAGACATATCAGGCTCACTGGAGCTATGAAGGGGATTATTTCTACTCAGGGCATGGATAAGGGAAGGTTAGTTGAGAAGGCTAAATCTTCCGCCGGTCTATTGGGAAAAGATCTGGTTAAAGAAGTTACCTGTAACAAGCCTTATCAATGGGAGAAAGAGGGGAGATATAAGGTAGTAGTGTTAGATTTTGGAGTGAAATATAATATATTAAGGCATTTAGCAGCGGCTAGTTGTCAGGTGATAGTAGTGCCAGCAAAAACAGAGGCAGAGGAGATTCTAAAGATAGAGCCTGATGGGATTCTTCTTTCCAATGGTCCGGGAGACCCGGCTGGTGTTCCTTATGCGGCTGAAACGGTAAAAAAGCTTATAGGGGAGATACCCATATTTGGTATCTGTTTAGGACACCAGATTCTGGGATTAGCTTTAGGAGGCGAAACTTACAAGCTTAAATTTGGCCATCACGGAGGAAATCATCCGGTAAAGGACTTAAGAACAGGAAAGGTTGCCATAACTGTTCAAAATCACGGCTTCTGTGTTGATGCGGACTCTCTAGGGGGAAAAGAGATAGAGCTGACCCATATCAATCTTAATGACCATACCCTGGAAGGGATTAGACATACCAGGCTACCTATTTTTTCGGTCCAGTTTCACCCGGAGGCTTGTCCTGGGCCTCACGATGCTAATGGCTTGTTTAAGAAATTTGTTGATCTAATAGACAATAATATAGGTAGTAAGGATTAAGTAGTAACCCTTACTACCTACTACTAAAAAGATGCCCAAAAGAACAGATATTAAGAAAATATTGATCATCGGCTCCGGTCCTATTATCATTAGTCAGGCTTGTGAGTTTGACTATTCAGGAACACAGGCTTGCAAGGCTTTGAAGGAAGAGGGTTATCAGGTAATTTTGGTAAATAGCAATCCAGCTACTATTATGACTGATCCTGAGATAGCTGATGCTACATACATAGAGCCTATAACGCCTGAAATCTTAGAAAAGATTATCAAAAAAGAAAGGCCCGATGCGCTTCTTCCCACATTGGGTGGGCAAACAGGCTTAAATACAGCTATTAAGCTGGCAGAAAGAGGCACCCTGGATAAATATAATGTAAAGATGATAGGTGCTAATTATGATGTGATAAAAAAGGCTGAAGATAGGGAATATTTTAAGAGAGCGATGCAAAAAATAGGTTTAGATTTACCTAATAGTGCTGTGGCCTATGATATGCAGGAGGCAAAAAAGGTTCTGAAGAAAATAGGACTTCCTGTCATCATCAGGCCTGGCTTTACTCTCGGCGGGACAGGTGGTGGCATAGCAGTAACAGAAGAGGAGTTTGGGAAAATAGCTGATTTAGGTCTAAAGAACAGTATGATTAGTGAAATTCTAATTGAGGAGTCTGTTGTTGACTGGAAAGAGTATGAGCTTGAAGTTATGAGAGATTTAAAGGACAATGTAGTTATTGTCTGCTCGATAGAAAATTTTGACCCTATGGGTGTTCATACAGGAGACTCAATAACAGTAGCTCCGGCGCAGACCTTGACTGACAAAGAATACCAAAAGATGAGAGATGCCGCTATTGCCATAATACGGGAGGTTGGAGTAGAGACGGGTGGCTCAAATATCCAGTTTGCTGTAAATCCAAGAAACGGCAGAATGGTTGTCATAGAGATGAACCCAAGGGTATCAAGAAGTTCTGCTCTAGCCAGTAAGGCTACAGGTTTTCCCATAGCAAAGTTTGCCGCTAAGCTGGCAGTAGGTTATACTCTCGATGAGATAAGGAATGACATTACCAAAGAGACTCCAGCCTCGTTTGAGCCTAGCATAGATTATTGTGTGGTTAAGATTCCTCGCTTTACTTTTGAGAAATTCCCCGAAGCAGAGGATATCTTAGGGGTTTCTATGAAGTCAGTAGGTGAGACAATGGCAATCGGCAGAACCTTTAAAGAGGCGCTTCAGAAGGGACTGAGGGGTCTGGAAATTGGGCATACGGGCCTGGACAATAAAAAGAGTTACCAAGAGATTACCGATGATAAGCTCATTCTAAGGTTGAAAGAGCCGAATGCCTCAAGGATATTTTACATAAAGTATGCCCTGCAGAAAGGAATGAACGTTGAAGAGATTTCGCGAATCACCGGGATAGACCCCTGGTTTATAAGCAACATAAGTGATATTGTAAAATTGGAGAACGAAATAAAGATTGGATATTCTAAGAGTAAAGCCATTAATAAGGAGTTATTAAGACAGGCTAAGGAATACGGTTTCAGCGATAGTCAAATTGCAGAGCTTACTGACTCAGAGGAATTATTTGTCAGAAGCCACAGGAAAAAGCTGGGTATAGAGGCTACTTTTAAGCTGGTAGATACCTGCGCAGCAGAGTTTGAAGCCTATACACCTTATTATTATTCAACTTACGAGGCAGAAGATGAAGCCAGAATCTCTAAAAAGAAAAAAATAATGATATTGGGCGGTGGGCCTAACAGAATAGGTCAGGGCATAGAATTCGATTACTGTTGTTGCCATGCTTCATTTGCCATTAAAGAGCTAGGCTATGAGACTATTATGGTTAATTCTAACCCAGAAACAGTTTCAACAGATTATGATACATCTGATAAGCTTTATTTTGAACCGCTGACCTTTGAGGATGTGATGAATATTATAGACAAAGAGAAACCTGATGGAGTGATTGTCCAGTTTGGTGGTCAGACCCCTCTTAATTTAGCGAAAAGGTTAGAAGATGCAGGCGTGTTCATAGTTGGCACATCTGTTAAGTCGATTGATAGAGCCGAAGATAGAGACAAATTTGCCAGGCTAATAAGGAAACTGAAGATAAATCAGCCAGCCAACGGTTCTGCTACTTTGAGAGAAGAGGCAAGGGAAATTGCCAAGAAAATAGGATATCCTTTATTGCTAAGGCCATCATACGTATTAGGCGGCAGAGCGATGAAGATAGTCTATGACGAGGCATCTCTGGATAAATTTTTAGAAGAGGCTAAAGAGACTTCCCGGGAACATCCTATCTTAATAGACAAATTCTTAGAAAATGCTGTGGAAGTAGATGTTGATGCTGTTTCAGACGGAGAGCTAACGGTAATAGGAGGTATTATGGAGCATATAGAAGAGGCGGGTGTCCATTCAGGAGATTCGGCCTGTGTGCTTCCCCCTCATACTTTAAGCGATGATATAATTGATACTATAAGAAAATATACCTATGCGCTATCAAAGGAATTAAAAGTTAAAGGCCTATTGAATATACAGTTCGCTATTAGGAATGATATAGTTTATGTTCTAGAGGTTAATCCCAGAGCCTCAAGAACTGTCCCTTTTGTGAGCAAGGCAACAGGTGTTCCTCTGGCAAAAGTAGCAGCCAAGATTATGGTTGGTAAGAAATTATCCGAGCTTGGTTTTACCGAAGAAAAAGTGGTAAATCATTTCTCGGTTAAGGAATCTGTATTCCCCTTTTCAAGGTTTTCCGGAGTAGATATAATATTAGGTCCAGAGATGAAATCCACTGGTGAGGTGATGGGCATAAGTCCATCTTTCGGTATTGCCTTCTACAAATCTCAAGTGGCGGCAGGGACTATTCTTCCCAGAAAAGGGAAGGTATTCATAAGTGTAAAAAATGACGACAAAAGAGATATAATATTTATTGCCAAAAGACTTTGTTATATGGGATTTGAGATAATTGCCACAAAGGGGACATCCAAAGTTCTTCATTCTAATGATGTTAAAACAGAAATGGTTGATAAGATTGGAGAAGGTAGTACTGAAATACCAGAGCTTATCCAAAGAGGTGATATAAAACTGATTATAAATACTCCCTCCGGGCAAAGAGGACAATCTGATATGAAACCTATCAGAAGTCTAGCGATTATGCACGGAGTACC
>JAUWRE010000008.1 GCA_030610725.1 Candidatus Aerophobota bacterium
TATCCAGTAGCCTGCTTACCAAGCTTTTTGATGTGGATGGGAATGTGATGAACTTACACATAGGAGATGACATTAGTATAGCCGGAAAAGTTATCACCTATGCGGCAGGAACTACAGAGTTGGTAGATTTGGTTGACAGCAGTGGAGTAGCTTTGCCAATAGCGGTTGGAGATACCATCAAGTTCAGTGCAGATATTGGAGCTCCCTGGGAGGATACTGAATTCGAAGTTGTGGCTGGCAATACTCTGGAGACTCTGCGTGCAGACCTAGAGGCCGAGCTGGCTGCCGAGAGTGACGGTACAACTGTCACCATAACCAGCGATGGGAAGTTCCTGGTTACCGCGGGCGAAACCGCTATCGACAGTCTCAAGATTGAAGATACAACTGGAACAGTTGCCGATATCTTTATCTTTGCTGATATCGCGGTAGAGACATCAGTGGAAAGCAACGAATTTGTGGGTACCTCCGTAGATATTTCCGGCACTGAGGAGGTCACCGCTGACCTCAGTTTGTCTGATATGGCCGCTGCTCTCCAGACTGCAATTCGAACTGCATCTTCGGGAACCGAAACGGTTACCGTACAGGCTGACGGAAGCATCTCTGTAACCGGGAGCGCAAAAATTCTTAACGGTATAGCGCTTTCATGTACTGGCAAGACAGAGTTTAATACCTACGGGATATTTGATACTCCTATTGCCGTAGGGGGAAGTGGTAAAACTGCGGAAGGCATCCGGACGGCTGATTATACTACTTTTGTAACTGCTTACGATTCACTGGGCGACCCTCAGATAATCACCCTTCTCTTTGCCAAAGAAATCGGAGTAAGCAATACCTGGAACTGGCAGGCACTGGTACCCTATGAGAGTGGAGAGTATCCCAGTCAGGACACCGGGACGCTTACTTTCAATTCCGATGGGTCTTTGGCTGCCGGAGGTGCCCAGATAACCTTTGACCCTGATGGCACTGGGGGAGTGGAAGAGATGGTCGTTGATTTTAATTTCGGTACCGCGCAGGAGTTCGATGGAATAACTCAATTTTCTTCCCCTTTCTCGGTTACTATAAAGGAACAGGACGGATATGCCAGTGGAACCCTGGACGATATCTTTATTGGCGATAGCGGACTGGTCACCGGAGTATTTACCAACGGAGTAAACAAAGATTTAGCTCAGGTTGGTCTGGCTAATTTCGCTAATCCAGGTGGATTACTTAAAGCAGGTGATAGCCTCTATACACCGTCCCTTAATTCTGGAGTAGCTCAGGAAGGAAAAGCGGGAACCGGTGGCCTGGGAGTAATTGCCTCTTCTACTTTAGAGATGTCCAATGTAGATCTGGCACAAAGTTTCACCGAGATGATTATTGCCCAGAGAGGATTTCAGGTTAACGCCCGGGTCATTACTACTTCCGATGAAATGCTGCAGGAGATGGTTAATCTGAGACGCTAACGGTGAAAGAAGTCATTGAGGGGGGAAACACTCCCCCCCTCAATAACTAGGTTAAATGGTTAAATGGTTAAATGGTTAAATAGTTAAATAGTTAAATTAAGCCATGAACTATGTTTTGAACTTGCTATGAGCAATGAGCTAATTTGCTATGAGCTATCTTGAGCTAACTTAATTCACCACTCACCACTTGAAAGGGGGATACCAACATGATTAAAACTATGCGTCTTAATGGAAAAGAGCTAGTAATCAATGCTGAACTTATTCAGTTTGTAGAGAGAACTCCTGATACAATGATTACCCTTACTAGCAGAGAAAAAGTTATGGTTAAAGATTCAGTAGATGAGATAATAAGTAAGGTGATTGATTATCAGCGTCTGATTAGAAGGAAAGCAATGGGAGGAAAAATAAAGTGATATTTCCTAGGAGAAGCCCATGGATATAACTACTCTCCTGGGGATTGTCTCAGGGGTAGGATTGGTTCTTATAGCTATTGTCAGAGGAGGTGGCATAGGTCTTTTCATTAATGTTGCTGCTATGATGATTACCGTTGGAGGAACTATAGGGGCGACCCTGATCAATTTTCCTCTTCCTAAGGTGATAAGGGTAATGAGTGTAGTAAAGAAAGCTTTTTTCTACAAACAACTCTCTCCTGATGAAGTAATCAGGACGTTAGTTGAGTTTACTGGGATAGCCCGACGAGAAGGTCTCCTTGCCTTGGAAGGAAGATTGTCTGAGGTGGAAGATACTTTTCTACAAAAAGGGATACGACTGGCCATTGACGGAACCGCTATGGAAACAATAAGGGATATTCTTCGGATCGACCTGGATTCCCTGGAGAACCGACACAAGGAGGGGCAGGCGATACTTACAGCAATGGGAACCTACGCTCCTGCCTTTGGTATGATTGGAACTCTGATTGGATTAATTCAGATGCTGCGGCAAATAGATGATCCCTCTATGATTGGTCAGGGTATGGCTACTGCTTTGATTACTACATTTTACGGGGCTCTGATGGCTAATCTAATTTTTTTGCCCCTGGCCGGTAAGCTAAAAGTGCGCAGTGAGGAAGAAATTATGAATAAGGAACTGATTGTGGAAGGAGTTATGGCTATACAATCAGGAGACAATCCTCGTATAGTGGAAGAAAGGTTGAAGTCCTTTCTTTCTCCGCGCCTACGAGAGAAAGCAGAGATAAGAAAATGAGAGATAAGGAAGCTGATGATTCAAAATCAGGTGACCCTATCTGGTTAGTCACCTTTGGAGATTCTATGTCTTTGCTTTTAACCTTTTTTGTACTTTTGTTTACCTGTACCCCTTCAGATAAAGCTGGAATGAAAGAGGTGCTAGGATATTTAAGTGGTTCTCTCGGGTATATGGAGCAGACAAAACCAACTATTGTTCCTCCCCTGGTAAAGAAGCTAGATAGAAAATCCGTCGGTGACGAAATAAGAGATTTTATCAGGCAGCAGGGGCTTGAGGATTTCCAGGCCAGTATCAGCGTTGTACCCGAAGGCGTACTCATTAATCTGGACAGTCCTTTACTGTTTAGTCTTGGACAGGCTGATTTGAAAGAAAAAACTATATCTTTGCTGGACAATATCGCCGAAGTTGTGAAGGAGTTACCCAACGAGATTAACATCGGCGGACATACGGACGACCTCCCGATTCATACCCGGCGCTTTCCCTCTAACTGGGAGCTCTCAGCAGCTCGAGCTATCGCAGTGGCAAACCGTTTTATCCAAAAGGGAATTCTCCCTGCTCGTTTGAGTGTTGCCGGATATGCTGATTCTCGTCCTCTATTTCCCAATGATAGCGAAGAGCACCGTGCCCTCAATCGAAGAGTAGAGATTCTTATTAGAAATAGACTGCCAGTAAAATTTCCTTGAAAAAGAAAGAAAGAGAAGCAAGTGAGTTTTAGAAGGAAAAAGAAGAATGGAGGAGGCTTCGGTTTTATGATGCTATACACTAATCTTATGATGTTATTAATAACTTTCTTCATTGTCCTTGTTTCTGCCAGCTCTGTGGAAAAAGAAAAATTCAAATTGGTTAGTGAATCCTTTGAGAAATTCCTGGCAAGCGGAGGAAGAGGGATACTCTGGGGAAAAAGGCTCCCTCTCGACTTCGATTATCTTATTGAGCAAGAGAGGGGTAAAATAAGAGAAGAGATATCCGCTAGTCTCAAGCAAGTATTGACGGAAGATAGGGACCTGAAGATACTCACTACCGAGGCAGGAGTGGTTATCAAGCTCTCGGGGGAGATATCGTTCGAGTTAGGAAAGGCAGAATTGAAAATAGAAGCAAAAGCCATATTGGATAAAGTAGCTTCTCTTCTCAAAGAATATCCTTATTCAGTTTGCGTGGAGGGCCATACCGACAATCTCCCCATCCATAGCCAAGAATTCAGTTCCAACTGGCAGCTTTCAGCGATGCGGGCAATAAATGTGGTGAAGTATTTAGAAGAACAGGGAATAGACAAAGACAAGCTTATTGCCGCAGGATATGGAGAATACCGACCCCTGGTCTCGAACGATACTGCAGAACATAGAACTCTTAACAGAAGAGTGGAGATATCTATCATTGTTTCATCTGTTCAATGAAGAACAAAGAGTAATAAGGAGGTGAAGTTTTATGGCAGAAGAGAATACGAAAGAGAAGAAAAAAGAGCAGACAGAGAAAAAAGAGACCGGGAAGGGAAAAATTGGCAGGATATTTAGCTTGCGCTTTCTCCTTTTTTGGGGAGGAATAATAGGTGCTGTCCTGGTGGCTTCCTATTTTCTGGTGGGGAGAATTACCGGTTCTTCAACTGTTTCTTCCGGGGAGGAAGAGATAGTCACCGAAGAAAGAGCAATAGGAACAATATATAGCCTTGATTCCATAACGGTAAATCTGGCAGGGGAGGGAGCGAGAAGATACCTTGCAGTTACCTTTTTCCTGGAGTTGGATGGAGCAGAAGCGATGAAAGAGGTAGGAGAGTTAAAACCTTTCCTAATTGATTCTCTAATTACGCTCCTTTCCAGTAAGAGAGTAGAAGACATCGACACAACAGAGGGGAAAAATAATCTTCGCAGGGAAATTGTAGCTCAATTCAATGAAAGACTGGTCAGGGGAAGAGTAATTAATGCCTATTTTGGAAAATTCCTTATTCAATAGGAGAAAAAAATGGGAGAAATCCTGGACAAGGAAGAGGTAGAAGCTTTGCTTTCTGCTGTCTCTTCGGGTAATATTGCTTCAAAAAGAACTGTAGAGGATATTTTAGAGAAAAAATCAGTAGTTCTTTATGATTTCAAACGGCGAACTAAAATCTCCAGGGATCGAATCCGAACCCTGGAATTGCTTCATGAAAATTTTATCCGTATCTATACAGTTAAGCTGGCCAACTATCTAAGAACTATGGTGGAGCTTAACATAATATCTGTAGATCAATTAACCTACGCTGAGTTCATTGCATCCCTTTCCGAACCTACTTACCTTGCTGTCCTTAGCGCAGAGCCTCTGCCTGGTCAGATTATTTTAGAGATTGACCCCTCCCTTAGCTTCTCTATTATTGACCGTTTGTTGGGAGGATCGGGAACGGGCTCAGAAGAAGCACGTGAACTCACCGAAATCGAACACTCTCTTATGAAAGAAGTAGTTAGTCTTGCTTTGAGTTGTCTTGAACAAGCCTGGCAACGGATAATTCCTCTTCAGCTTAAAATGGAAGTCAGAGAATCCAACCCTCAATTTGTCCACATCGCCCATCCGGGAGAGATGGCTATATTAGTCACTATGAAGTCTATGGTAGGAGAAAGTCCAGGTGTAATGAACATTTGCATTCCTTGTGCAACCATAGAACCTATCTTGCCCAAGTTAAGCCCTTATGAATGGACATCTGAAACTCGCAAACAGTCACCAGAAAAGGTAGGGGAATTTATGAAAAGGAACCTGGAGAAAACAAAAATCAAGATAACAGTTGAACTGGGAACAGCGACAATTAATATGCGAGATTTTCTTCAATTGAAAATAGGTGATGTGGTTCTTTTAGAACAAAGAATTAAGCAGGACTTAGTCTTGAAAGTAGAAGATTTTCCTAAGTTTCGGGGAAGTCCGGGACGCCTGGGAAAACGAAAGGCAATCCAAATCACCTCTAAAATTAGTTCTGAGGAGAATTAGAATGGAGTCAAAAAAGGAAGAAGTGCAAGGAAGAGAAGCAATCCTGAAGAAAGAAGAAGAAGGGGATGTCAGCGAAAAAAAAAGAAGTTCTAGTGAAAAACAAAAAATTAACGTTCAACCTACCACATTTCCTCCCCTGGAGCCTAAACCTTCTACTTCGGAAGCAGATAACATTGAATTACTTTTTGATATTCCCCTTCAACTCACTGTTGAATTGGGACGTACCGCTATGAGTATCAAAGAAGTACTGGCACTAACGTCTGGTTCTGTAATTGAACTGGATAAGTTAACCGGAGAATCGGCAGAACTATTAGTCAATGGAAAGCTTATAGCCAGAGGGGAGGTGGTAGTAGTAGATGAAAACTTCGGATTGAGAATTACTGAAATCATCAGGCCAGAAGTCAGGTTAGGGAAATTACAGTGAACAAAAAATTTCTAGGAGTGGCGTTGGCTCTGGTTTTGGGAGTTATAGGCGTTTCTTATTATAGGGGAGTTTCACCCTGTTTTGCTCAGCAAGAATCCATTTCTTCTCAAGTCGTTTCATTGCCAGATGGTAATTCGGATAAGGAAGATACTTCACTTTCCTCATATGAAGATTCTTTCGATTCTCTTAATTCTCCCTTTTCTTCCAGTCCTCTCCGAGCTATCTTTTCCCTCCTGGCGGTGTTAGGATTAATATATTTCTTTTTCTTTTTTCTGCGAAAGTTTTCTAGAACTACCAAGTATTCCTCCTCTGGAAATGAAGAAGTGTTTAGCATTATGGGGCGACTTTCTCTTTCTGCCAAAAAAAATATTTATCTGATTCGAACCGGGGAAAAAATTTTAGTTCTGGGAGTAGATGAGCAAATTCATCTTCTGTCTACTATAGAAGATGAAACTGCCATCGAATCTTTAAAATCTCAATTCTCCCCATCCTCAGCGGGAAGCAAATTTTCGGACTATTTAAAGAATTTTATCTCTTCCAACTTTTCTTTTCGTTCTAGAGATAAGTCAAGAACTAATTGGAAACATAAGAATGGTTAATTGTCTGAGAAGAAAAAAATTTCTTATTCTTTTTTTTTCCTTGCTGGTCATTTTATTTGTCATGGGAAGGATAGTTTGGGCTGCTTCTCCGGCAGAATTCACTTTTCCCGGAATAAACATAGAAATAGGAGAAAATTCAGAACCTCAATCCGTAGGTGTTGCTCTACAAATCTTACTTCTGATGACTGTTCTTTCTCTGGCTCCTGCTTTTATCATTATGGTTACCTCTTTCACCCGCATCATGGTCGTTTTTTCTCTCTTGCGTCATGCCCTGGCTACGCAGCAAATACCTCCTAATCAGATTCTTATCGGACTTGCTTTATTCTTAACCTTCTTCGTTATGGCCCCCACCTGGGAACAGATAAGAAAAGAAGCACTGCAGCCCTATTTAGAAGGCAGAACAACTCAGGAAGAGGCATGGCAGAATGGGATTGAACCGCTGCAGAAGTTTATGCTTCGACAGACAAGAAGAAATGACCTGGCTCTATTTGTCAATTTGTCTCAGATGGAACAGCCTGCCACACCGGAAGATGTGCCTATTCACATACTCATCCCTGCTTTCATCATTAGTGAGCTCAAGACTGCTTTTCAAATTGGTTTTGTTTTATACATTCCTTTTTTGGTTATTGATATAGTGATTTCCTGTGTAATTATGTCTATGGGAATGTTTATGCTTCCCCCTGTAATGATTTCTTTTCCCTTCAAAATACTTCTTTTCGTTCTGGTAGATGGTTGGAATCTGGTAGTTCAATCAACGGTTAGCAGCTTTCGCTGAATCAGCCAGGAGAGTGTTTCTATTTCTTGGTCAAAAGAGGGTAAGAATGACTCCGGAAATGGTCATTGCCATAGGTAGAAATGCTATATCCACCGCCGGTCTTCTTCTTTTACCTGTATTAATAGTAGCTCTGGCGATAGGCTTGATAGTGAGCATTCTCCAGGCAATAACCCAGATTCACGAAATGACTCTCACTTTTGTTCCCAAAATTTTAGCGGCTGGGATACTCTTATATTTTCTTTTGCCCTGGATGATAAAGGTCCTAATAGGTTATACTTTGACTTTATACCAAATTCAGCCTCTTGGCTAAGAAACTGGATAATCTTTATGCCGGTCACTACAATCCTGCTATTCTGGCTAATATTAACCAGAATAACAGCAATGGTAATGACTTTTCCTATTCTGGAATCTGGCAGCATCCCCGGGCAAGTGAAAATAGGATTCTCTATATTTCTTTCTTTGATTGTTTTTCCTCTGGTTGGCAATACTCAAATGGTTTCTTTTCCTATAGAATGGATGTCTTATCTTGTGGCAATAGGTGGGGAATTAATGCTGGGAATAATTCTGGGATACAGCGTTAAACTGCTCTTCATAGGAATACAACTGGCCGGACAAATAATAGGTATGCAAATGGGTCTTTCCATGGCTAGAGTAATCGATCCTCAATCAGGGGTGCAAGTTACCCTTGTGTCCAACTTTAAGAACCTTCTGGCTATATTGATATTCTTATCTTTAGATGCGCATTACGGATTTTTAAAAGGACTGGTGGATAGTTTCTGGCTAGTTCCCCTGACCGGATTTTCCCTGCAACCGGTTACAGTCCAAAGAGTAGTTGGTCTGATAGGCGACATTTTTTCAATTTCCCTAAAGATAGGAGCGCCTATTATAGGTACTCTTCTTTTAACTCAGATAACTCTGGGGATACTGATGCGCCTGGTGCCTCAGATAAACATCTTTATGCTCGCTTTTCCTTTGAAAATAGGAATCGGTTTGATTATGCTCGGTCTTTGCTTACCCTATTTTCTCTATTTTTCAAGAGGTCTGTTTCTCAATATCTATCAAGAATTAGTTTTTACCTTACAAACTATGGGGACCAGATAGAAGAAGTTTTGAAGGGGAAATTTCAGTCGTTGGTCTCTGGAAGTATCGGTTGTCAATTACCAATTACCAAATACCAAATACCAAATACCGAATTTAGCAGGAACTTCAATGCCTGGTGAAGAAACATTTCAGGAAAAAACTGAACCGGCTACTCCCCGTCGTCAACAGGAAGCTCGTAGAAAAGGGGATGTGGCCAAGAGTCAAGAGTTAAACTCTCTATTGATTCTTCTGGGTGGATTGGTTTTTCTGCGTGTCCTGGGGTCAGGGATTTTTCAAGGGCTGTCTCAGCTCAGTCGTAGTCTCTGGAGAGATGCTGCTACTTTTCCGGTGACCTTATCCGAAATTCCCATTCATTTCTCTCGGGGAATAGTGCAAGTCTCCCAATTTTTGTTACCGGTAGTCCTGGGAATCATGCTGATAGCGATAGCAACTAATCTTATGCAGGTGGGCTTTATACTTAGCAGTTCCTCCCTTGTTCCTGACCTGAATAGAATCAATCCAGTCAAAGGCATAAGCAATTTATTCTCTAAGCGAGCACTTATGCGATTACTATTTTCTATGCTGAAGATTTTCATTATAGGCTATATTGCTTACATAACTATCAGGGATCAGCTTCCTCAATTGTTTTTTCTCACTGGCCAAAACGTCGGACAGATTTTTCTTTTTCTGGCAAATTCCGTCTATCAATTAGGTCTTAGGTGTGTATTGGGATTAGTCCCTTTAGTTGCTCTTGATTATATTTTTCAGCGATGGGAACATAGTCAGAAACTGAGAATGACCCGGCAGGAAGTCCTGGAGGAACACAAGCAGACCGAGGGTAGTCCCTTACTTAAGAGCAGAATTCGTAGTCTCCAGAGACAGGTAGCCAGACAACGGATGATGCAGGAGGTTCCTAAAGCAAATGTGGTTATCACTAATCCTACTCAAATTGCTGTAGCCTTGAAATACGAAAGAGAAAAAATGAATGCTCCTGTGCTGGTAGCCAAGGGAGCAAGACTCATTGCCGAAAAAATCAAAGAATTAGCCAGGATGTATGGGATACCTGTGGTGGAAAACCGCTGGTTAGCTCAAGCGCTTTATAAATCAGTGGAAGTGGGAGAAGAGATACCCATAAGATTCTATCAGGCAATAGCGGAAGTTCTTGCCTATGTCTATCGTCTAAAGAAATCGTAGGAGTGAAGAATGAATGGTGAAGGAAAACTTTCTTCTTTAGCTACCCAGCGAACCGATATTATCTTTGCTGTAGGGATGGTAGGAATCATCGGTATTATGATTGTTCCTCTGCCCCCCTTTCTTCTGGATGTGCTGCTCAGCTTTAATCTAAGCTGTGCTTTCATTGTTTTTCTTTTAACTGTCTATATAGACAAACCTTTAGATTTCTCTGTATTTCCTTCTCTTCTTCTTCTGGCTACCTTATTTCGACTCAGCCTCAATATATGTTCTACCCGATTAATCCTATTACAAGGCTATGCTGGGGAGGTGATTCAATCTTTTGGTTACTTTGTAGTGGGAGGTAACTACATAGTGGGAATGATAGTCTTTTTCATCCTGGTTATCATTAATTTCATTGTTATCACCAAGGGAGCAACTCGTATCTCGGAAGTAGCGGCTCGCTTTACTTTAGATGCTATGCCTGGTCGCCAGATGAGTATTGATGCAGACCTGAACGCCGGAATGATTACTGCCGATGAAGCAAGAGAAAGACGTAAAGAGATAGAGAGACAGGCTGACTTTTACGGGGCCATGGACGGAGCAAGCAAGTTCGTTCGAGGAGATGCTATTGTTGCCATAATAATTCTTTTTATTAACATAATAGGAGGACTGAGCATAGGGATCCTGCAAAAGCATATGTCTGTGGCGGAAGCTCTGCAAACTTATGCCCTACTTACTGTAGGAGATGGAATGGTGTCTCAAGTTCCAGCTCTTATAGTCTCTACGGCAGCAGGAATAATACTCACCCGCGCCAGTTCTAGTTCTCATCTGGCTCAAGATTTCATCAGACAAATTCTCAGTAGACCCTGGTCCATAGCTGTGGTTTCCTCACTTCTCTTTATTTGTGCCCTTATTCCTGGCTTGCCTAAACTACCCCTTTTTGGTTTAGCTGTTCTTGGCTTTGCTCTATTTTATATCATTAATCGTAATGCGAAGACTGAAGCCATTAAAGAAGTAGAAGAAGAAAAGGGGATTAAAAAAGAGGAAAATGTAGAAGATTTGTTGCGAATTGATATCCTGGAATTAGAAATAGGCTATGGATTAATTCCTCTGGCAGACGAATCTCAGGGAGGAGACCTTCTGGAACGAATTACTCTGGTTCGCCGCCAGATTGCCCTAGAAATAGGCATGATTGTTCCTCCCGTGCGAGTGAGAGATAGTGTTCAGTTAAAACCCAATGAATATCAGATAAAGATAAAAGGTGCGGAAGTTGCCCGGGGGGAGATTATGGTTAGACACTATCTGGCTATAGATACAGGTGTAGCTACAGGACATCTGGAAGGAATAAAAACGAAAGAGCCTGCTTTTGATCTCCCGGCCATCTGGATTAAAGAAAATGAGAAAGAGAAAGCGGAGATGGCTGGCTACACCGTAGTCGGTGCATCATCCGTTCTTATTACTCATCTTACTGAAATAGTGAAATCATTTGCTCATGAACTGTTAGGGCGTCAAGAGGTGCAATCTCTGGTTGGCAATCTCAAAAAGGATTATCCAGCAGTAATAGAGGAACTAATTCCTGAGGGTATGAAAATGGGAGAGGTTCAGAAAGTTCTTCAGAATCTTCTCTGGGAGAGAGTCTCCATCAAGGACCTGCTCACTATTCTGGAAACACTAGCTGATTGGGCCCCTCAGACTAAAAATATAGACATTTTAACTGAATATGTAAGAAAAAGTCTGGCCCGCTCAATCTCCCGGCAATATCAGAATGAAGAAGAAAAAATGTATGTAATAACTCTAGACCCCAAACTGGAGGCGAGAATATCTCAGGGGATAGAACATAAAGAGCGCACCTCTTATGTCAATCTGCCGCCTCAACTTATTCAAAAAATAATCGCCAGTTTCACTCCTCTGATAAAAAAGGCAGGTTCTTTAAATCATCAGCCGATTGTTCTGACCTCTCCTGCCATAAGGGCATATCTTAAAAGAATAACGGAAAAATTTATACCATCCCTGATAGTTCTTTCTTATAATGAAATTGTTCCTGAAGTTAAAATAAGGTCGATAGGAATAGTAAATGTCCCTGAAGATAAAAAAGACATCAGATGAGATAAAAAAAATCTGGTCTAGCTACAAACACAGTCATGATCCTGAAATAAGAAAAGGACTAATCATCCAGTATCTTCCTCTGGTCAGGTATGTGGTGGATCGTTTGCCTCTGGCTAATTTACCCTCTCTCTCTGTAGAGGACCTAATTAGCAGCGGAATAGTTGGTTTAATAAAAGCTCTAGATAATTTTAATCCTGGCCGAGGAGTAAAATTTCAAACCTATGCCATACCGCGCATTCGAGGAGCCATAATAGATGAATTGAGGTCATTAGACTGGATTCCCCGTTCTTTTCGCCGAAAAGTGCATCTCCTGGAGAAGGCATATCTTTTACTAGAGAGCAGATTCAATAGACCGCCAACCGACAAAGAATTGGCCGCAGATTTAAATATTAAGGTGGAAGGCTTGAACCAACTTCGTATACAAATGACCTATTTTCCTGTTCTCTCCCTGCATCACGTGCAGAAAGGTGAGGGAGGAACTGATATAGATGGGTCCCCTTTAATAGATATAATCCCTTTTACTGAAGCCAATAATCCTTTGAAAACAGTAGAAAAGAAAGAAATCGGAGAAAATCTAAAACGAATAATAGAACAATTGCCAGAAAGAGAAAAGCAAGTGATTATTTTGTATTACTATGAGGAGTTAACTTTGAAAGAAATCGGAGAAATACTGGAAGTATCAGAATCTCGTGTCTGTCAGATCCACAGCAAAGCTATTCTCTGTATGCGAGTTAAGTTGAGAGATACCGCGTCCTACTATGAGCCATGAGCCCCTATATCGTATTGCGTATTGCGTATGTCGTATTGCGCAAATCGTGGATGGAAGTTCGTTGCTCGAGAAGAAAGAAAAAGAGCTTAAGTTCTGGATACTCGATTTTCGATGCTGGATGCTCGTTTGCCCTCGTTGATTCTTGTTTTGAGTCTTGGTTTTGGTCTTTCTATGAACAATGAACTATGAACTATGAACTTTCTGTAATTAAAGAAGGAAAGAAATGAGGTTGGAAAATATTAAAGAAATATTAACCACTGAACGCGTAGGGGAAAGAATAAGTAGAGCAAGAAAAAAACAGCCTCAATCAGAGAAAAAAAAATTTTCCCAGGAAATGAATAATTATTTGCAA
>JAUWRE010000064.1 GCA_030610725.1 Candidatus Aerophobota bacterium
TCCATTTCTTCCCTGATGGCTGAAACCATAATAATTGGTATCTTTTTAAGTTCTTCAATCTCTCGTAATTTACGAGCCACATCAAAGCCCTCGGTCCTGGTACTCATCATCACATCTAACACAATGAGATCGGGTTTTTCCTGTAGAGCCTTTTTCAATCCCTCTTCTCCATTGTAAGCAGTTATTATCCGGTATCCTCTGCTTTCAAGGGTAATTTGATTGAGCTCCACAAAATCCCGATCATCATCTACAAGAAGGATTTTACTAGCCATGTCTTTGCCTTTCTAATCAGGATATTCTTGTTTGAGTCTCCTTTTTTGCTTTATTAATAATAGAATAGGACATAATCTCAAGTTGATTGGTAAGGTCTGCCTGCATTAGTTTAACATAAGAAGGCGCGACAACTGCGATAGGAGAGAAATTGAGAATAGCCTCCACGCCGCTTATTACAAAAAGGTCTATTGATTCCTGAGCCGCCTTAGCCGGAACAGCTACTATTCCCATGCGAATCTTCCGCTCTCGTATCATTTTAGGGATTTGATATGGATGATATACAGGCACCCCGACTATCTTTTTGCCAATTATATTTGATTTCACATCAAAACCAATTCTGATATTAAATCCACTTTTTCTAAAACCATCATAGCCTAATAGAGCAGAACCTAACTTGCCTACCCCTACCAGCGCTATGTCCCATACTCTATTTAGACCCAGTATCTTCGATATCTCTTCCTGGAGTTCTCTTACCAGGTACCCCTTACCTGTAGTGCCAAACTGGCCAAAGTAACACAAATCCTTTCTTACTCTTGCACCTGAAGTCCCTATGAATCGAGCAAGTTCTTCAGAGGAGATAACCCTCTCTTTTTTCATCTTCCTGAGATGCCTGAGATAAAGAGAAAGCCGGATTGCAGCACTTTCAGGAGATTTATTTCCAGTCATAACTTAGACCTCCGCTGTTGAGGAGCCTACTGGTCTTTCCATGCATTATATGTAAGTACTCAGTGAACCACGTCATTGCGAGCGCAAGCGAAGCAATCTCAATCTCCATCAGAGATTGCCACGTCGCCCTGAAGGCTTTCAGGACTCCTCGCAATGACAGGAAGGAACGAACTTTACTGAATATTACCATTATATATCATCTTTCTGTCGAAAACACAAGATTTCGCGTTAAGTCATCAGAATTTTCTCTCTATCTGCTGGTAGCCTCATCCGATAGCTTTTTCAATCTCTTCCAAAAGTTGCGGTGGAGAAATGGGTTTTTCCAGGAATTTAGCAACTGGCAGCCAGGTGTCATCGGGTTCAAATGTCCAGGGAAGTTTTTCTTTTTTTCTAATACCGGTAAGCATAATCACCGGGATATCCCTTAGCTCCTCATCCCTCTTTATCTGCCGGGAAACATCGAATCCTTCGGTCAATCTGGTCATCATTACATCAAGAACTATCAAGTCTGGTCTATTCTTCTTAGCTTTTTTCATACCTTCCTCTCCATCGTAAGCTGCTATGACTTGATAACCTTTGCTCTCCAAAAACGTAGTACATAAATCAACAAAATCCACGTCGTCGTCCACCAATAAAACTCTCTTTTTTTCTTGCATTGTAACCTCCTAGAACGTATTTTGTTTTGCCCTCTTTAAATTGTCCGTTTAGTGTAATTAGTGTGTAATAAGTGATGTGATTTCTCTCCCAGGGGCTGGCCAAGAAATTCCTCGTAGAGTTTGATTATGGCCGGATTCTGGTGAGACTTCCTGATAGTCATAGCTTCATCCTCCTGGTAGAGAGCTGCAATTCTCTTCTTCCTTACCTCATAATTCGGGACTATGGGCTCTCCTCCTCCACCGATGCATCCACCGGGACAGGCCATAACTTCAATAAAGTGATACTCACACTCACCTTCCCCTATTTTATCAAGAAGCACTCTAGCATTAGCCAGACCATGAACAACCGCTACTTTCACTGTGATTCCATCAATCTCAATCTCTGCTTCTCTTATCCCTTCCCATCCCCTTACGCTATGGAATTCTACGTCCGCCAAAACTTTGCCAGTCACAATCTCATAAGCTGAGCGTAATGCTGCCTCCATAACTCCGCCAGTATTTCCAAAAATGGTCGCCGCACCAGTGGATATACCTAGGGGCTCATCAAACTCTTCCTCAGCTAAATTGACAAAGTCAATCCCCGCTTGCTTTATCATACGAGCAAGTTCTCTGGTAGTAAGAACGACATCGACATCCTGCTGTCCGCTGCACCTCATCTCGCTCCTTCCTGCCTCGAACTTCTTAGCCGTACAAGGCATGACTGAAACCACGTATATTTTCTCCGCTGCTAATTCAAGTTTTTGTGCGTAATAAGTCTTTGCTATAGCTCCAAACATTTGCTGAGGAGATTTACAAGTAGAAATATTATCTAACAGCTCTGGATAATAATGTTCTGCAAACTTTATCCATGCTGGACAACAGGAAGTCGTCATAGGTAATGTTTCTTTGTTCTTCATTCTCCTTATCAGTTCATTTCCTTCTTCCATAATAGTAAGGTCAGCGCTGAATTGAGTGTCAAACACCTTGTCAAAATTCATTCTACGAAGGGCTGCAACTAACCTTCCGGTACAACGGGTTCCTGCTTCAAGGCCGAACTCCTCTCCGATAGCAGCTCTGATAGCAGGAGCAGTCTGGACAATAACAAACTTCTCAGGATCACTTATGGCCTGCCATACCTCATCAATATACTCTTTCTCATATATGGCACCTACAGGACATCCAACAATACACTGACCACAGAAAGTACAGGGAACATCCTTAAGTTCCAGATCAAAGGGTGGAGCTATGACGGTTTCAAACCCCCTTGTCTGTGGGAATATCACGCCTACTCCCTGAACCTGGTGGCAAATGCTTACACATCTTCGGCAAAGAACACATTTTTCAGCATCTCTTATTATGCAAGGATTGGATGAGTCTATCCTGGCCTTTGATTTCTCCCCCGGGTATTCTATGTCCCTTAAGCCCATTTTGTTAGCTAGCTCTTGCAATTCACAATTAAGATTCCTTATGCAGGTAGAACAGTCCGTAGGATGGTCAGAAAGGATTAACTCCAGAACGCATTTTCTTGCCTCTTGCAAAACAGGAGTGTTAGTTCTAACTACCATTCCTTCTGACACCGGGTAGACGCAGGAGGCCTGCAATTTAGGAGAGCCCTCTATTTCTACAATACAAAGACGACAAGCTCCTATACTCTGAATTTCAGGCAAATGGCAGAGAGTAGGAATCTTTATTCCTGCTTTCTTTGCCGCATCGAGAACAGTTGCATCCTTATCAATGTCAATCCTGATTCCGTCTATAGTTACATTAACTTCCTTCATCTATCTCTCCTTTTAGTTTTAAAAGAAAATCAGTATCTATCCAGCCATATTTCGTAAATATTCAGTGGAACACGTCATTGCGAGCTCCGAAGGAGCGTGGCAATCTAGGGGTTGTGGAGTTTATTCCGAGCAACAAAACCGAGATTGCTTCGTCGCTATCGTTCCTCGCAATCAGACTGTGTCACAATTGAAGTCCAGTAATCAAAGTGGAGGGAAAAGAGCAAAAAAGTAGAAGTTATAAGTATCCTCTCCCTATTTACTGACAGTTCTGGACGCAAAGTGGAGGGAATTTTTTCAAAAAATCCTAAAAAGTCAATTGTGACACAGTCTGAATGACAAATAAATGCACTACGGCTGAATAGATACAAGATATTTACGTAACAAAAAGTTGACATGCAAGGAAGTTTGTATAAGATAAAGGGGATTGGGCCTGGCTTAGTGGTCATCAAAACATTGGTTAAAGGAAACAGAGGTAGCGTCGAGATATGAAGTCAGTTGGGAGAAGGCGACATCTTCACAGGGAGACTTCCTGTCGATAGAGAGGAGGATGTGAAAATTATGTCTAAAAAGACATTAATAGGAATTATGGTGGTGGTTGCGGTGGTGATTGCCGGGGTTAGTCTTTATTGGTTCGTTCAAAAACAACCAGAAAAGTACACCGGACCTGTTGAAAAAGTAACCATGGGTATTAGTGCTACCAGTCTACTTCCCTCTTTGGTCCATATCGCCAAGGAAAAAGGTTATTTTCTAGAGGAAGGTATTGATATGGAAATTGAAGGTTACCCAGCCGGGAAGCTTGCCCTGGAAGCTACATTAGAAGGAAAAACTGATATGGCAACAGTAGCCGATATGCCTATTGCCTTCATTGGTCTTGAGCGAAATGATTTTGCTATCTTTGCCACGATTGTCGATTCCGCTCAACACGTAAAGGCTCTTGCCAGAAAGGACAGAAACATTGACACCCCACACGATCTAATTGGCAAAAAGGTGGCAACCACCATAGGGACATCAGCACATTTCTTCATGATTACATTTTTTGCCTTGAACCTTTTGGATTTTTCTGATGTGGAAGTAGTTGATTTGGAACCTGGAGAAATGGTGGAGGCGATTGTAAATGGTGATGTAGATGCAATTTTTACCTGGGAACCGAACATACTAAATTGTCAAAAAATCCTGGCAGACAATGCAGTCATTCTGCCCAGCATGGTGGGATACATGGTAACATTCAGCCTGGTTTCAAGGAAAGATTTCATCGAAAGCAATCCAGAACTAATAAAAAGGATAATCAAATCTTTGGCAAAAGCAGAAGAGTTTGTCAAAAATAGCCGGGAAGAGTCTATAGACATTGTTGCCTCACGTCTGAAAATAGAAAGAGAATCTATGAATGAACTGTGGAATGACTATAAATTCAGACTTTCTCTACCTCAATCCTTGTTAGTAACCATGGAAGACCAGGCAAGATGGGCAATTCAAAATAATTTAACCGACGCAACAGAAGTACCAAACTATCTTGATTATATCTATATCGATGCTTTGCTAGAGGTTAGACCAGAAGCGATTGGAATAATACGTTAGTCATAATCATAATGAAAAATGAAAATTAAAACTAGACTATATCTCAGCTTGACAATTTTAGTTTGCTTGGTGGGCATAGTTGTTTTTATAATAACTTTAACTGCCGACAGAGTAGATAAAAAGAGCAAAGAGCATAAGTTATTCCATGCTGTAGATTTGGCTATATCACAACTTGACATAATCACCTACGAATATCTAATGTATTATGAAAAACGAATGGAGCAGCAATGGCATTTAAAATATGATTCCACAGTAGAAATCTTAGCAGCAGCAGTAGCAGAAGAAGAAGAGAGGGAATTAGTGGAATCAATACACGCCGACTTTACTACTCTTGCTGATTTATTCTCGCGAGTGACTGTAAATCATAGAGAAAGACAAGAACTTGTTCAAGGAGGAGTTGCTCAAAAAGAGATTGACGCTGCTATTCGGCTAGAGAAGAGATTAGTGGCTCAGCTATTAGTAATATCACAATCAATAATGACTAATGCACATAGACTTACTGCAATGTCGATGGCTGAATTGATAGAAATTCAAGGGCTAGCGAGAAGGATAGTGATGTTCTTAGGGGTGATTTTTGTTGTGTTTATAGTAATTACAGTACTCGTTGTTACCAGAGCTATCTCAGAATCACTGGGTAAACTGACAAAGGGAGTACAAATGATTGGAAAAGGGAACCTTGAACATCAAATTGATGTAAAGGCCAGAGACGAAATAGGAGAGATTAGCACAGCCTTTAACCAGATGACGAAAGACCTCAAGGATACTGCGGGAAAGCTAGCGCAGTCGGAGCGACTGGCCACTCTGGGGCAGCTATCGGGCAGTATCTCGCATGAGTTGAGGAACCCATTGGGCGTGATAGACAGCTCGGCCTATTACCTGAAGCGAAGGCTAAGAGATGTGGATGAAAAGGTGCAGGCTCATCTTGGCCGTATCAGGTCAGGTGTGGAGAGGGCTACAGGTATTATCGAGAGCCTGCTTAGTCTGACTCAAATGAAGGCACCACGGTTAGAAAGGTTTGACCTCACAGCGCTTACATCTGAGGCAATTCGTACCTCTAAAGTGCCAGCCACCATCAATGTAATAGATAATTTCCCTGAGCCAGACATTTTGATTCATGCAGACCGGGAGCAGCTTCGTATGACCTTCCAGAATATAATAAACAATGCGGTGCAGGCAATGGATAGCAAAGGAACACTAACGGTGACAGTCTCTGAGATTACTGGTACCCGGACTGAAGTATCCTTTGCCGACACGGGCTCGGGCATTGCGCTGGAAGACCTGAATAGGATTTTTGAGCCACTTTTCAGCAGTAGGGCCAGGGGCATCGGCCTTGGTCTATCCATTGCCAAGATGATTATCGACAAGCATAACGGCACAATAGAAGCCAAATCAGAGTTGGGTAAGGGCACAATTTTCATCATCCGGCTTCCCCTATATGTAGATGAAGGTAAGCAGGAACAAAACAATGCCCAAAGAACTGAAAATACTGGTTGTTGACGACGACAAAGAATTCTGTCAGAATGTAAGAGACATACTGGTGGAACTGAAAAATTATCAGGTGATGACTGCTTATGATGGCTTCAAAGCCCTGAAACTAGTGAAACAGAATGGCTTTGACCTGGTGCTAATGGATGTTGTGATGCCGGGAATGGACGTTGTGGAAACCTTCCAGAA
>JAUWRE010000158.1 GCA_030610725.1 Candidatus Aerophobota bacterium
CTGGAGACAGCAAAGTGGGCCAGTATCTTTGAAAGCGAGGGTTATCTCTGTTTTTATATGGCAGGTGAGCTGGATGAGGATAAACCCGGTGAAAGGTCACTCCTGGTAGAGGAAGCACATTTTGAACATCCTGTAATTCGAGAAATTGTCCTTGAATGCTTCGGCGTTGAAACCAGAAAGCCATCTATTACTAAGAAGATTCATCAGGTGAAAAATAGACTCAAAGAGCAAATCTATAGATTTATTAGAGATTTTAAGATTAATCTTCTGGTTCCAGAGAATGCTCTTACTATCCCCCTGAATATTCCCCTCGGACTTGCCATTACCGAGGTAATCGCAGAAACAGGAATCATCACAATTGCTCACCACCATGATTTTTTCTGGGAGCGTAAACGATTTCTGATAAACTCTATCTGGGATTATCTTAATATGGCTTTTCCGCCTCACCTGCCATCTGTCAAGCACGTAGTAATAAATTCCTCCCAGGACAACCAGCTAAGTCTTAGAACAGGGATTTCGGCAACTATAATTCCAAATATGATGGATTTTGACAATCCCCCCTTTTTCGATGATTATTCTTCCGACCTACGGGAATCGCTTGGTTTTAAGACTGATGAACTTTTGATCCTTCAACCGACAAGAATAGTCAAACGCAAAGGCGTCGAACATTCCATAGAACTGGTCAATCAATTGAGAATGAAAGCAAGATTGGTTATTTCTCATGCCGCAGGAGATGAGGGTTATGGATACGAGAAGAGAGTGCGTGATTTCTCCTCGCTTATGAATGTAGACATACTTTTTATATCTGATGTTATTAAGCCTTATCGAGGCAGAACCCCTGATGGGAGAAAGATATATACTCCTAAGGATCTCTACCATCAGGCAGACCTGGTAACCTATCCCTCAAGTTTTGAGGGTTTTGGCAATGCTTTCCTGGAGGCTATATACTTTGGCAAACCAATAGTGGTTAACAACTATTCCATATATACTATAGACATTAAACCTAAGGGATTTAGAGCCATTGAGTTGGATGATTATGTCGATTCCGGAGCGATTGAACTTACCAGAAAGGTCCTTAAGACTCCCGCCTTAGTAGAAGAAATGGTTAAGCATAACTATGAACTAGGCAGAAAATACTATTCTTATTCTGTTTTAAGGCAGAGGCTTAAGATTCTGTTGTCTGATTGTTTTGGCGTATAAAAAATAAGTGAAAAAGGAAAGATGAAGAAAGTGAAGAAAATTGCTCTTTTGACCAGTGGAGGAGATTGTCCTGGGCTGAATGCTTGTATTCGTGCTGTAGTGAGAAAGTCTGCTCACGAAGGATTGAAAGTAGTGGGCATACGAAGAGGATTTATTGGTCTTATGGAGAAAGATGCTTTAGAGATGGGAGTCTCTTCAGTAAGCGGAATTATCCATCAGGGAGGTACTATACTGAGGACAGCCAGAAGTGAGCTTTTCAAAACCAAGAGAGGACAGAAAAGGGCTTTTGACAATATTAAAGAATTAGATATTCAAGGATTAATAGTGATAGGGGGAGATGGGTCCTTTCATGGGGCGTATTACTTGAATAAAGATTGGGATATTCCTACTATCGGTGTTCCGGCTACCATTGATAATGATATTGCCGGAAGCGATTTTAACATTGGATTTGCTACCGCTGTTAATACGGCCCTAGAAGGTATCGACAAAATAAGGGATACGGCAACCTCTCATGACAGGCTCTTTATTATAGAAGTGATGGGGAGAACATCTGGCTTTATTGCTCTTTGGGCGGGGCTAGCTGGAGGGGTAGAGAATATCTTCATTCCCGAATTGAAGACTGATTTGGACGAAGTCTGTCGAAAACTAGAAGAGGGACGTCAGCGGGGAAAGACCAGTAGTATTATTGTGGTAGCAGAGGGAGATGAGGCTGGCAATGCTTTTGAAATAGGAGGAAAAATCAAAGAGAAAATAGGCTATGAGATTCGAGTGGTTGTTCTTGGCCATCTTCAAAGAGGTGGCTCTCCGGTGGCTTTAGATAGAATTTTGGCTACCAGATTAGGTTCGGCGGCAGTGGATTCTTTGCTAAAAGGAGAACGAGGGAAGATGGTGGGACTGGTTTGCGATGAGATCAAGACATTTCCCATAGAATATGCCTGGAAGACAAAAAAGGAGATCGACCTTAGTCTTTATGATTTATCGCAGATTCTGGCAGGGTAAAACTAGCGTACAGCGTTTAGCGGATAGCGTATAGTAAAAATAAAAACTATAGCTATACTACCCTCCGTCAAATGCTGATTGGCTAAAAGCCAGATTTATCCTATACGCTAAACGCTACCCGCTAATATAAGATGAAAGTGAATTTAATATCTTTGGGATGTCCAAAAAATCTAGTAGATAGTGAGGTTATCCTGGGGAAATTAGGGGAAGTAGGATATACTCTTACCTTTTCAGCAGAAGATGCAGATATAGTTATCATCAATACCTGTTCTTTTATTGACAAAGCAAGAAGAGAGAGTTATCAGGTAATTTCCCGAATTATTTCTCAGAAGAAGTCTTCTCAAAAGCTTATCGTCTGTGGTTGCCTTCCCCAGCTGGAAGGACGTAAGCTATTTTTCAAATTTCCTCAGATAGATGTCTTACTGGGGAGTGCTGATTTTTATAGAATTGATAAAGTAATAAGCGAGCCTGGCAAGGGTAGAAGCCATCTATTTGCAGTAAATGAGCCATCTTTCATTTATAACTCAAGCTTTCCCAGGTTTTTGAGTACCCCTCCTTCTTATGCCTATCTCAAAATCGCTGAAGGTTGTTCCAATCGCTGTTCTTATTGTCTCATTCCTCAACTGCGGGGAAAATATCGCAGTAGAGAGCCCCAAGATGTTGTTAAAGAGGCGAGGATTTTAGTTGATTGGGGAGTGAAAGAGCTGATTCTTATAGCTCAGGATACCACCTTTTATGGCTGGGATTTAGATAAAAAGTCATCTCTTATATATCTATTGGAACAATTGGAAAAAATAGATAAATTGGAGTGGATTCGTCTTCTCTATACTCATCCCTCCCACTTTACCTCTTCGCTTACCAGGGTAATGGCCAATTCAGAGAAAATATGCCCTTATATTGACCTCCCTCTCCAGCATACAGATAATAAGATTCTTGCTAAAATGAAACGTCCTGAATTTCAAGTAGCAGAGAAATTGATTGATAAATTAAGAAATAATATTCCAGGTCTTACTTTACGTACTACTCTTATGGTAGGATTCCCTGGTGAGGGGGAAGAGCACTTTAATAAACTCCTCAAAGATGTGGAAAGATTGAAATTTGAATGGCTGGGGGTATTCACCTATTCTCCTCAAAAGGATACTCCTGCTTATGGCCTTGCCCCGGAGGTCCCCGCTAACATTAAAGAAAAAAGATATCAGGAGCTTATGCAGCTTCAGCAGCCTATAACCCATAAGTTTAATGAGAAGAGAGTAGGTAGTATTTGTTCCATGCTGGTGGACAAAAAAAATGAAGGGCATACTCAGTTTCAAACCCCGGAAATCGATGGTAAAGTCTTCTTTGCCAGGGAACATAAACCTGGTCAGTATTTCCGAGAAAGAATCTCCCTGGTCAAGAATTGCTATGACCTCTTAGTTGAGTGATTTTTCACCAGAAGAAACAGGAATTATTTCTAGTAGAGCTCTACTGTTACACTGGAAATGCCTA
>JAUWRE010000113.1 GCA_030610725.1 Candidatus Aerophobota bacterium
GCAGGTCAATATACTTATATGTTGGTAACCTTGGTATCAAAGAGTATATTTTTTTCACTCACTCATGGGAACTTGGCTGTCTCCCAGGTTAGAATGCTATCCATTTTTTCTAGGGGCCTAGGTGCTGTTTTTGCTCTGGCGGGCCTAGCCACTATTACTCTTGCAAGGAATAGACTCTCGGTCGGCAAGGATGCCTATCGGATGGCGAAGGCTATTCAGGGCAGGACAAAGGAGTAATAGGTAAGCCCAGTTTACAGCGGAGACTTATAGGGATAAATATATGGCTATCACCTGCCCCAAGTGCAAGCACCAATACGATGTTACCTTGTTTGAGTTTGGCAATGTTGTCGAATGTGACTGCGGAGCAAGAATAAAGCTTGATCCAAGAAAGGGAATAGTCCTAGGGAGGCAAAATATCAAAAACAAGGGGGAAGACAATGAACAAAGCAGAGCTGGTAAATAAGGTAGGTGGTGAAGTAGGATTGAGCAAGAGAGAGACTAAAAAGGTGGTTGATGCTATTATTGAGACAATTGGGGATACTCTTGCCGCAGGAGAAAAGGTCACCATAGTTGGTTTCGGAACTTTTCGAGTTAGGAGTAGGAAAGCAAGAAGAGGGGTAAATCCTCAGACAAGGGAGAGCATTCAAATACCGGCGAAAAAGGTACCTAAGTTCAGCACAGGCAAAATTCTAAAAGAGAAGGTACAGTAGGAGGAGTTGGGGAATCAGGCCTATAGTCGCACGCTGTCTATCGAGCAGAAATATAGAAGGTATGCATGGACGTCTTGCAGGCCATCGAAAAGAGGGTCTCTATCTTTTTGAAAATCTGGGAGATAAATAAGAAGAAAGAAGAAAAACCATGGCCAAAATAGCTATGATTGGAGCAGGAAGTGTTGTTTTTTGTAAAACCTTAATGATGGATATTATGGCTACCGAAGCTCTAAAAAAGAGCACTATTGTCTTAATGAATCGTACCAACCGGAATGGTAAACTCGACAAAATAGAGGCATTTGCCAGAAAGGTAGTCAAAGAGAATAACCTCCCCACACAAATCATAACCACATTGGACAGACGAGAGGCTCTCAAAGATGCAGATTATGTAATAAATATGATTCAGGTGGGTGGAATGAATGTTTTCCAGAAAGATTATGAGATTCCCATGAAATACGGGATTGACCAGTGTATCGGAGATACCATGGGACCGGGAGGTGTTTTTCGAGCTTTAAGAACTATCCCTATTGTAATTGATATTGCGAATGATATGGAAGAACTCTGTCCAAAGGCTCTTCTTTTAAATTATACAAATCCAATGGCTGCGGTTTGCTGGGCCATGGGAGAGGCCACTACTATCAATTTTATTGGACTCTGTCATGGGGTACAGACTACCCTGGATTTGATATCTCGCTATGTGGGGGTGGATAAAGAGAATATAGATTATCTCTGTGCCGGGATAAACCATATGGATTGGTTTTTAAAATTAGAAAAAGATGGTAAGGACCTTTATCCCATATTTAAGGAGAATATCGAAAAACCGGAATATTACATCAATGAAAAAGTGCGCAGTGAGGTCATGAGACACTTCGGTTACTTTATGACCGAAAGCACCGGACATCTTTCCGAGTACCTTCCCTGGTTCAGGAAAAACAAGAAGGCCCTTGATATTTATTGCGACCAAGCAGCTTTTGGGGGTGAAACAGGCGCTTACTACAAGTGGTGCAAAAAAGTAGCTGAGAAATTTGAAAAGGTTGACTACCTAGAATATGAGTCTATAAAGCTTGCTGAAAGAAGCAACGAATACTGCTCATACATCATTGAAGCTATGGAAACAGATAAGATTTTTAGACTTAGTGGTAATGTAAGAAATGATAATTTAATTACCAACTTAACTCAAGGCTGTTGGGTAGAAGTGACGGTATACGTGGACAGAATGGGTTTACATCCTGCCCATATTGGCGATCTGCCACTGCAGTGTGCGGCTTTATGTATGAGTAACATAATTTCACAAGGTTTAGCTGTTAAAGCTGCCCTAACCGGGGACTTTGAATGTGTGGTTCAGGCAATTGCTGTAGACCCCTTAACTTCAGCCGTGTTAACTTTAAAAGAAGCAAGAGATATGACAATTGAGATGTACAAGGCAGAAAAAGAGTATTTACCTCAATTTGATGGAAAGAAAATAAGGGAAGTGCCCCATATTGAGATTCCTGAAGGAACAAGGGGTGTAAAGGTACCTCTTGATCCAGCACTTGCTATTGCTCATAGATTTGGAGAGCTGGAGAAAGAATAACATTTGTCAAGAATAACTCCTCGCCTTTGGCGAGGAGTTATTCTTGACTCCGATTGGAAAAGCTGTTATTATCTTCACCACGCTAGCGGGAGCAATGGGTTTCTGACCCTGGTCCCAGCCATGGAAGGAACAAGGGCCAGCGAGGCTTCTGGGCATACCTCAGCACTCTTCCAGATTTTTCAGACCTTTTGTGAAAAAGAGTTTATGGCAGAGCGTAAGAATTGCCTCCCAAAACAGACTAGTCATATTGAAGAATATTTACCAGTCCGATCCAAACAGAATAGAGCGGGCCAGATTTGAAGGAGGAAGGAAATTCATAAATGAAGGCAATTGTTGTAGGAGCAGGGGAAACAGGCTTTCATATTGCTCAGAGTCTGTCCAACCAGGGTCACAGTATTGTAATTATTGATACTCAGGAAGAGACTCTTGAGCAGGTGAGAAATTCCTTGGATGTCCTGGCCATTTTGGGTGATGGATGCAGCCATAGGGTCCTGGAGGAAGGCGGAGCAAAGGAGTCAGATTTTTTGGCTGCTGTTACCAATAATGACCGGGTCAATATCGTAGCTTCTCTTTTGGCAAAAACGTACCGGGTTCCCAGAGTAGTTGCGCGAATTAGTAGTCCTCAACAGCTAGACAATCCTCTCCTGTTGAAAGAGACCGGATTATACACTGTACATCCTGAAAAAGTAGTAGCTGATAAGATCGCTCAGTTGATCGAGGTCCCTTTCGCTTCTCTCTCAGAAGTCTTTGTGGAGGGAAGAGTTCAGATGTTGAAATTGGAGGTTAAAAAGGGAGCGGGCCTGGAAGGAAAAAAATTAAGTGAACTGGAGAGACTATCCTCATGGATTCTGGTTGCTCACTCAAGAGCAGGAAAAATCACCATTCCACGGGGAGACACCTTGATTCGGTCAGGGGACTACGTCATTGGTTTGGGAATAAAAGAAGCTCTCAAGGAACTGGAAGAATTGGTGGGACCCTCGGAGCCGAAGACTAAGAGAGTAATTCTTCTGGGAGGAGGAAGAATAGGGTATTATCTCTTGAAACAGCTTTCCGGTCGAGGGATTTCTCTCCGTCTTGTGGAAGCTTCCCCACAGAGATCCTTGGACTTGGCACAGGAATTATCGAACGTTCTGGTTCTTAAAGGTGATGGTACCAACGGAGAAGTGCTCAAGGAAGCGGGAATTGAGGACGCTGACTATTTCGTCGCCCTAACCTACGATGATGAGATTAATATACTAGCTTCCCTCTGCGCTAAGAATCTGGGCTGTAAGAAAGTCATCATTCTCTCAAGAAAAAGGGATTACACTCCAATAGTAGAGAGAGTTGGGATCGACGTGACTATCAACCCTGCACTGGCGGCTGCCGGTGAAATAATGCGCTACACTCGAGCAGGAGGAGGAGTTCTGTCTTTCTCCCTTTTGGAAGAAGGTAAGGCAGAAATCCTGGAAGTTCTGGTCAAGGAGAGCTCAGCAGTTGCCGGGAAAGCCCTTCGAGATATCCCCTTCCCTCAGGAATCTCTGATAGGAGCCGTTGTTCGGGATGGTAAGATCACCATTCCTCGGGGAGACACCATCATCGCCCCCAATGACCGAGTAATCGTTTTCATGTTACCCCCGGCAGTCAAAAAAATAGAAAGGCTCTTCGGCTAGATTAGTCTCCAAATATGAACCTTAAGGTGATTTTCTATTCAGTAGGTAAATTGACAAAGTTTCTGGGCGCTTTAATGGGTATACCCTGTGTGCTATCTCTAATCTACAGGGAGCCGGATTTTCTTCCACTGGCTATCTCGGTTGCCGTAACGCTCTTTGCTGGGTATTTGATAGAAAGGTTTTGCTCCCGAGCCAAGGACGAGGAGATCAGGCATAGAGAAGCTTTTGCCATCGTGAGCTTAGGATGGGTAGTAGTGGCGTTTTTTGGAACTATCCCCTTTCTCCTGGCAGGAACCTTCCCCAGCTTCATCGATGCTTACTTCGAGACTATGTCCGGGTTTACCACTACCGGAGCGACCGTTCTGACCAACATTGAATCTCAACCCCACGGCATCCTTTTCTGGAGGAATTTCACTCAATGGCTGGGAGGAATGGGTATCATTGTCCTGGGCATAGCTATCCTTCCCAAACTTGCCGTGGGAGGCAAGCAGCTTCTGGCAGCCGAATCCCCCGGACCTTCACCAGAGATACTAAGGCCGCGCATTACCGAAACGGCGAAAATTATGTGGGGAATCTACCTTCTTTTTTCCTTCAGCGAGGTTATTCTCCTAAAACTGGCTGGTCTTTCCCTCTTTGACTCTTTCATCCACATGTTCAGCACCATGTCTACAGGAGGATTCTCCTCTCACACTTTAAATATCGGTTTTTTTGACCGTGCTAGGGTGGAAACCATTAT
>JAUWRE010000097.1 GCA_030610725.1 Candidatus Aerophobota bacterium
GAAGAATCCTTCATGATGAAGAGAATGAACTTCAACGTTTGCATAAGCTGTAGAGACTAAACAAATTTGAGAATATTTGAGAAAAAATGGAGATACGAATTTATTGGGGTGTAATAGAATCTTCTTCGATTTTTAGATGCAATTCTTTGAGTTGCTCTGGATCTACTGGAGAGGGAGCCTGAGTTAGAGGAGAAATTGCTTTCTGGGTCTTAGGAAAGGCAATAACCTCCCTTATAGAGGTGGCGCCAGTCAAAACCATGGCCAATCTATCCATACCTAGAGCTATCCCTCCATGAGGAGGGGCTCCAAATGATAGGGCATCAAGGAAAAAACCAAATTTTTTTCTGGCCTCAAAAGAGTCTATTCCTAAAATTTCAAATATCCGTTCCTGAATTTCTCTTCTATGATTTCTGATGCTTCCGCTGCCAATTTCTTCTCCATTGAGGACGATATCATACTGGCGAGCCTTTGCCTTTTCCGGATTTTCTTGCAAAAGAGATAAATCATCTTCTTGGGGTGAGGCAAAAGGATTGTGAGAGAAGGTTAACTTGCCATCTTCATTACGCTCAAAGAGAGGGAAGTCAGTCACCCAAGCCAACTGGTAAGTATTCTTGGGAATAAGGTTAAATTTTCGAGCTAAATGAAGACGAAGATTGGCTAAAGATTCATTGACTATCTCTTTTTTCTGGGCGACAAAGAAAAGGATGTCTCCTTCCTCACCCTCCATACAATTCACTATTTCCGAAAGAATGTTCTCAGGGATAAACTTAGCCAGAGGAGATCCAGTCTTCCTCTCTCCCAAGAAAATCCAGCTTAGCCCCTTTGCACCATAAAGAGTAATCCAGCCGGAAAGTTCCTCAAGCTCCTTTCGTGAAAGCGAAGCTCCTTGCGGAAGTCTCAGTCCTTTGACTATACCGTCTTTTTTCAGGACGTTCCGAAAAACCTCAAACTTGATTTTACTGGCTAGAGCCGATACATCTTTAAGCTCTAATCTAAAGCGAAGATCGGGTTTATCAGTGCCAAAGCGACTCATTGCTTCTTCATAGGTAAGACGAGGAAAAGGAAGAGAAAGGGACACTCCTAGAACTTTTTGGAATATATTAGCCAGCATTTCCTCTATCAGAGCATAGATATCCTCTTCGCAGATAAATGAAGCCTCGATGTCTATTTGAGTATGCTCAGGTTGTCTATCTGCTCGCAAATCTTCATCTCGAAAGCACCTGACAATCTGAAAGTATCGGTCAAAACTAGCTATCATCAGAAGCTGCTTAAAGAGCTGAGGAGACTGAGCAAGAGCATAAAATTCTCCCGGATTCAAGCGAGAAGGAACCAGATAATCCCTTGCTCCTTCCGGGGTACTGCGAGTAAGAAAAGGAGTTTCTATTTCTACAAATCCTTTCTTATCAAGGAAACTACGCACTTCTTTGGTTATCTGGTAGCGTAACTTAAGATTTTTTTGCATAATTGGTCTGCGTAAGTCCAGGTATCGATATTTCAACCTCACTTCCTCCCCTGTCTCTATTTCGTCCTCAATAGAGAGAGGAAGAGGTTTAGAAAGATTGAGAATCTCTAAATTTCTTACCATTACTTCTATTTCTCCTGTGTTTAGTTTAGGATTTATAGTTTCTTCTGACCTTGCCTGCACTTTTCCAGCTGCAGCAATTACCCACCCCTCTCTCAGGGAATTAGCCTGGAAGTGGCTCTCTTTGTCTATCGTCGGATTAAAAACTAGTTGAGTTAGACCGGTCTTATCTCCCAAATCAATAAAGATAATTCCGCCGTGGTCTCGTCTTTTCTTTATCCATCCAGCTAAGGTAACTTCTCTACCCACAGCCTTTTTAGTCAAAACCCCACAAAAGTGGTCACGTCTCAATATCATTATCTCTATCTCCTAATTAGCACAGCGTATATAGTAATGGTATATCATCGGTTAATTAGTTAAATGGTTAATTTTCCCCTTGCCCACAGGGGAGAGAGCACTATTCACCAATTAACCACTCACCACTTACTATCTTATCGTTCTCTCTTTCGATTCACTATTCACCATTCACTATTCACGACTGCAATTTTTTGATAAATTGTTTAAGATCAGCCCAATCTATCTTTTCCTGGTTACCTGTTTGCATATTCCTCAGAATGAATCGATTCTCTGTTACTTCTCTGTCTCCTACAATCATTACCCACTTAATACCTTTCTTATCAGCTATTTTTAATTGGGAGGAGAGACTCTTCTCTGATAGGTTCAGCCAGGTTCTTATACCCTGAGAACGGAATAAAGCTGCTATCTGGTATCCTTTAGTCTGATTTGCTTCACCCAAAGTGGCTATATAGATAAAAGGAGTGACGGCGGAAGGAATCTCTGCTCTGTTTTTATTTAGAGCAATCAAAAGTCGTTCTATTCCGATGGAAAAACCGACAGCAGGCGTAGAAGGTCCTCCTAGCTCTTCCACTAAATCATCGTATCTTCCCCCTCCGCAAATGGTATCCTGAGCTCCCAGAGAAGGGGCTACAAATTCGAAAACAGTTCTCGTGTAGTAATCAAGTCCTCTTACTAAACGAGGATTGAGGTTGAATCCAATACCAATATCCTTTAGACCCACCTTTACTTTTTGAAAGTGCATTTGACAATCTTCACATAAATAGCTTTTTATCAAGGGAACTTGCTCTATTATTAAACGACACTCTTTATTCTTACAGTCGAGAACACGCAGGGTATTGTATTCAAGCCGGTTTTTGCATACAGAGCAAAGACCATCTATATGGTTCTTGAGATATTTCTTGAGCTCTCTCTTATAGTGAGGTCTACACTTTTTACATCCAATAGAATTAAGTTGAATATCAAAATCGGCAAAACCTATTTCTCTAAAGAATTCAAACCCTATATTTATAATCTCCAGGTCAAGATATGGACTTGCTTGCCCTATGGCTTCCACTCCTATTTGGCGAAATTCTCTTAAACGGCCTGCCTGTGGTCTTTCATACCTGAACATAGAACCGATATAATAGAGCCGCCATTCTGCGGACTGTTTATCTAGCTTATGTTCTAGGTAAGCCCTGACTACAGAAGCAGTGGCTTCGGGACGCAGAGACAGTTTTCTTCCTTTTTTATCCAAAAAAGTGTACATCTGTTTGCCGGCATCTGTTTCTTGACCTACGCTACGCAGGAACAACTCCGTTTTTTCAAAAGTGGGAGTTCTTATCTCATCGTATCCATATAGAGAAAAAATAGAAGAAGCTTTTCTCTCGAGCCACTGATATTGGTGAATCCTTTCAGGGAGTATATCTTCAACTCCCCGAGGTGATAGAATCATTAATCTTTTCCTTATCTATACTTAGAAACTGCGTCCAAGTGTTCCTCATAGGTATTACTGAACTTATGAGTTCCGTCACCTTTAGCTACAAAGTAGAGGTAGTCCATCTCATCAGGATACAGGACAGCATAGATGCTATCCTTTCCTGGGTTACAGATAGGGCCGGGAGGAAGCCCATGATATACATAGGTGTTATAAGGAGACGATACAGTCAGGTCATCATAGGTCAACCGTTCCTGGAAGTTTCCCAGAGCATATTTCACAGTCGGGTCTGCCCGTAGTCTCATCCCTTTTTCAAGACGATTATAGAAAACAGCAGCAATAATAGGTTTTTCTAAATTAATCTGTGCTTCTTTTTCTACTATTGAAGCCAGGATGATTATTTCTTCCCTGGAGAGATTGTTCCTAGGAATTTTCTCTTCATAGAGAGGCAAAACTATCTCCTGGAAACGAACAAGAAATTTCCTTATCACTTGTACCCCGTTCTCCTCTATAAAGAAATAATAAGTATCAGGATAAAGATATCCCTCTAGACTCTCCACTGATAAAAGAAAAGAAAATTCCTCCTTAAAGATTCCAGGGTCATTGACCAGTGCTAAAAAATCGTTCTTTTTTATTATTTTTTCTTTCTCTAAAATCTGTGATACCTCCCATTCAGGAAGCCCTTCAGGAATAGTAACTCGAGACCTCTTTATTCCTCCTTTTTTTAGCTTACCTAAGATATCGATCATATTAGAGGAGCTGAATTCATAATTACCTGCCTTGAGGTCTTTCTCCCAATTGAGAACTTTAGAAAGAAGAATAAAAAGAAATTTGTTTTTGATAACTGCTTGCTGGCGCAAGATATTGGCAATTTCAAAAGAGTCCGCCCCGGCGGGAATAAGAATATTGATAGGAGCCGAGCTATAGAAAGGGAGGAATATCCAGGATAGAAGCAAAACTAATGAAAAAAGCACTGCCGCAACTATTATATTCTTCCACCATATTTTCTTAAAAACCATTCTTAATCATTGGAAAAAGTATCTTAATTGTTCTGCTCCCACGTCTATAACTTATACTCTTTTTCTTCTCGATATACCAGATACTAGATACGATTCACGGTCTTTGGGAGTTCAGATAGTTCTGCAAAATGACGGTAGCCGCAATTTTATCTCTAACTTTTCTTCGTTTCAGGGGACTTACTTTTGCTTCCCTTAATACCTTTTCTGCCTCCACTGTTGATAGTCTTTCATCAAATAGGACCACCGGAATCTCTATTCCAGAGGATAGCTCATCAACGAAATTACGTACCTTTTTTGCCTGCTCTCCTTCCTCTCCTGTCATATTTAGAGGAAGCCCCACTACCAGTTTGTCAACTTCATGTTCAAAAATAAGAGATTTAATATGCTCTAACTCTTTATTTTTTTCAGGTTTATCCCTTCTTAATTGACCTATACCGGAAGCTACGATTCGTAAAGAATCACTTACTGCTATTCCTATAGTCTTATCTCCAACATCCAGACATAAGATAGACATATCTCTTCCCCCATCTCTATCAGAATTAAGAATTGTCCATATATAATATACGGGTGCAGTTTTCACAGTAGACAATTTCTTCTCTTCTTCTAGCTCGAGCTATCAAAGAAGGAGGAATCTTCACATTACATCCATCGCATATGCCGTTACTGACAGACAGCACCACCGGGTTTTGTCTAGTTTTCTGTAGTTGTTCGTAGCGTTGGGAAAGAACAAAATTTAATTGAGAA
>JAUWRE010000026.1 GCA_030610725.1 Candidatus Aerophobota bacterium
GATTTGAATTCTACTTTAGTAATTACATCACTTCTTATCCAGGCAGTTCTCAATATAACTTACAACTCTATTCACTGTGGTTAGTTTCTCTGCTTCCTCATCGGAGATCTCTAAGTCAAATTCCTCCTCTAAAGCCATCACCAATTCTACTGTATCCAGCGAATCTGCTCCCAGATCATCCACAAACTTGGCCTCTGGTGTAATTTGAGATTCATCCACACCCAATTGTTCACTAGTAATTTCCTTCACTTTGCTGGCGATATCATCCTTGCTTAACATTCAAACCTCCTCTTTTTTTCGTTGCTAGTTGCTCGTCAATTCAGCTTTTTGATTAAGTTTGTGAGCATACGAGATTCGTGGTTGATTTTTTCCAATATACCCTTTTTTTCATTATTCATATACTTTAACTCTGAAGCTATTTCAATTTGTGTTTCTGGCTCAGCGCAAAATTCGTATCTCGCTGCTTGATTTCTTCTGAGGGCTCACCTCTTCCACTCTTTTTCTTACGAGATACTAGATACGAGATACTAGATACGAATTTTACATAGCCATTCCCCCATCTATCCTAATTACTTCACCAGTAATATAGCCTGCTTCTTCCGAAGCCAGATAAGCAACTAAACTGGCTACTTCTTCAGGTTTTCCTATTCTTAAAAGAGGTATCTGAGAAGTAATTTTATCCACAATTTCCTTATCCAGTTGGCTGGTCATAGCAGTGTCAATAAATCCTGGAGCTACTGCATTTACTGAAATCCCGTATCGCCCTAATTCCCTGGCTGCTGATTTGGTCAAGCCAATAATCCCAGCCTTAGCAGCAGAATAATTTGCCTGCCCAATATTTCCTCTCAGGCCGATTATTGAGGAAATATTCACTATTCTTCCGTACCTTTGTTTCATCATACATCTTATTACTGCCTTGAGACAGTTAAAGACTCCGGTTAGATTGACATCAAGAACCTTATGCCAATTTTCTTTTTTCATTCTTAAGAGTAGACTATCTCGGGCAATACCAGCATTGTTGACTAATATATCAATCCCTTTATATTTGTCAATCACATAGCTAACTGCTTTTTTCACTTCTTCATATTTAGTTACGTCTACTTTAAAAGCAAGGATTTTGCCTTCTATTGCTCTTATTTCTTCAACCGTTTTGTTAAATGATTCTTTGTTCACATCAAATATAATTACTTTTGCTTCGCTCCTCACTAATTTTAGACAAATTTCCTTGCCTATACCCTGACCTCCCCCTGTAACTATAGCAAGCCTATTCTTAAAATTCATGGGTAAAATTCCTCCTCTGTATTGGTGAATGGTGAATCGTGAATGGTGAATCGAAAAACAAGAAATCTCAAAAACCTAAGAATTTAACAGGAAAACATAGAATTAGTTGAAGCAATATATAAAATTATAAGAGAATTTCCCAGAGAAGAGGTCTGGCGATTGTAACGATTCACCATTCACGATTCACCATTCACCAAACAACTGATGGCTCCTTGTATGTCTGCCGGTAAAGGAGCTTTTAGTTCCATCCATTTTTCCCTCCTGGGATGGAAAAACCCTAATGTGAGAGCATGCAGCATAGGTCGCTCTATCCGACAGGGGAAACTATGCCATCTTTTTCCTCCATAAAGACTATCTCCCACCAGAAAACAGTTTATGGATTGAAGATGAAGACGAATTTGATGGGTTCTGCCAGTAAGGGGGTGCAGTTTCAGCAAGCACCAATCTTCCCATCGTTTCAACACCTCATAACGCGTGATGGCATCACGGCTAAAGATTCCCCCCCTGCTCATTTTTTTGCCATTAGTCGGACTTCTTCCAATTTTTGCTTCTATCATTCCTTTATCTCGCACAGGATTCCCTCTGGCTAAAGCAAGATAGGTCTTTTGGGTTACTCTTTTCCGAAACTGAGCTGCCAGAGCCAAATGAACGTAGTCATCTTTAGCTATTACCATGACTCCCGAGGTGTCTTTGTCCAGACGATGGACAATGCCCTGCCGTAGAATACCACCCACGCTGGATAAATGAGGACAATGATGAAGAAGAGCATTAACCAGCGTTCCCTTTTGTTTAAAGGTGGCAGGATGAGTTAACATTCCAGCAGGTTTATTTACTACCAATAAACAGGAGTCTTCCCATAGAATATCCAGAACGATGGGTTCGGCGCTTATATTTGGCCGAGAAGAAAAAGGAATACTTACCTTTACCCTATCACCTTTTCTTAAGAGATAGTCCTGTTCTTTGGTCTGTTCATTCACCAAAATGTTGTTTTTTTGAATTAACTCTTGAATAAAAGAACGAGAAAGATGCGGCAGTTGCTTCTTTAGAAAAAGGTCTATTCTTGCAATTTCCTTCTCTCTTACCAAAAACCAATAACGAGAATTGTTCATTTAAAAATCTTCTTCAGGTAGAGCGAGATAAATAGTTGCTTTTGAGTATTTCTATAAATAAGAGCGCTGCTCCTATGCAAATGGTTATGTCGGCAACATTAAAGACTGGCCAGAAACGAAAATTTAGAAAATCGACTACATTTCCATCCCACAACCGATCAAGAAAGTTTGCCAGCAGACCTCCCCATAATAATCCTAAACTAATCTTTTGCCATCGGCTTTTTAGAGAAATTTTTCCTAAAAGAAATAGCAGGACAGCAATTATTATGCCGCTCACTACAATAATAGAAATAGTTGGTGGAAAAAACAAACCAAAAATAATTCCTCTATTTTTCAGATAAGTCAAATAGAAAAAATCATTAATTATGGGAACGGATGCTCCTGGAGAAAGATTTAGTTTAACATAAAATTTACTTAACCAATCAATACAAAAAACAATACCTGTCACCACGAATGCAAGCATGGCTATTCTCGTATCTCGTATCTCGTATCTCGTGTTTCGTACGGAAAGAAAGAAAAAAAGGGGACAGGCTACTTTTTAAGAACGATTTTAGCAATGCTGAGGATTGTAAGAAATTCAGGTCATAACAAAAAGGGTATATAGAATTCTAGCTTAGAGTGCATCGTTAGATATTCTGGCAGTCCTAGGAAAAGAGGACAAAACAAAAAAGTAGCCTGTCCCCTTTTTTGGTTTTTTCTGCTATATTTATTTTACTCTTTCTATCAATTCTTGAACTTCTTTTTGCTCGATATCTTCCAGTCTTGCGCCGATCTTTTCAACAACTTTGGCTGCAAAATAGCTACCTATGTGGCCGCAAATTCTTAAATTATAGGTAGAGCAGATACCGTATAGAAATCCTGCTGCAAACATGTCGCCAGCCCCGGTTGTATCCACTACTCTCGCTTCATAGGCTGGTATCTTATATCTTATGTTGCCCTGCTTAACATAGGATCCATATTTACCAATTTTCACTATTGCTATTTTACCTAATTTCGCTATGGAATTCAGCGCTTCTAACGGTTCTAAACCGACAAGAGACCTGGCTTCTTCTTCATTGGCAAAGACAATATCAGCGTATTCTCTAATTATTTCCTTAATAGTTACTCTATTTCTAGCTACTATACCTGGATCGCCCAGGTCGAGGCTAATCACTGTGCCATGCTCTTTAGCAAATTGCATTGCATGCACTGAAACCTCTCTTAACTGTTTGTCTTCAAGTTGATAACCTTCAATATGGAGTATCTTACTATCTCTTAAGTCTTGCAGAAAAATATCGGCTTTTTCCAGATGTGATGCTGCACCCAGATATGTAGCAAACGTTCTTTCGCTATCAGGGGTTATGAATGTTATTGCATGACCCGTTACTTCTTTTGACCTGCCCAGTTTTGGCCTTACCCCACTCTCAGACATCCTTCTTTCGTATATATCACCGTTAGCGTCTTTCCCTACCTTACCACAGAAAACTACACTACTGCCAAGGAGTGCTGCTCCATATAATGTGTTAGCAGAACTTCCCCCGGGAGCAATCTTGACTTTGTACTTTTCAACCTTTTTTAATAGTCTCTTTGACTCCTCTTTCCCGATTAGATAGAATTGCCCCTTTTTTAGATTGAGTTCCAACAGTTCGCTGTCATCTATTTCTATTAACAAATCTATTAGTGCTGAACCTATCCCGAATATATCATACTTCACATTGAAATTTCCCTTCTTTTGGTCACAGTTGCGCTGCATACTTCATTACCTCAGGCCTTTGTCAATGATATTTGGACAGTGCCTCCAGAAAGAGAAATTTCGCGAACCTGGCTAGGATCATTCAAGTGTTCAACAATATCCACGGCTAAGGTCTCATCTTTAATGAAGGAAGTATATTCCTCGATAGCTTTACGTATCTGAGTTGATGAGGTAGTTATAGCAAGATCAATACGGTCTTCTACCTTTAGCTCTGTATCTTTTCTGAGAACCTGACAATGTCTCAGTATTTCACGTATCCATCCTTCTCGTTCAAGAGGCTCAGTGACTTTTATATCAAGAGCTACTACTATATTCTCTTTCCTCTCCAGGATAATATTTGGTCTTGGCTGAGCTTTCAGCAAAAATAAATTACAAGGAAGTTCTTGTTTCCATCCTGGTAAATCAATATTCTTCTTTTTTTTTACTTGCTGTACTACATAGTTCATCTGACTCAAAGATAACTCCTCAAGCAGCGCCTTTACGGTCGATAAATTCTGTCTTAATACCTGGCCTGCCTTATGAAAATCGAGAGTTAAGTACTCAAATTGCAGGCTTTCCTCGCAATCTAAATATTCAATTTGCTTGACATTTATCTCATTTCGGATCGTTGCAGCCATTAATTTCGAGGATTCGATAATATACTTAGGACCTACCAGGTACAATGTTGATAAGGGTTGTCTTATCTTTAGATTAGAGCGCTTCCTTATTCTCAGTGCCAGATTTAAGACCTTACGGACCTCTTTAACCTCCCTAAGAATCCTATCGTTTTGCCAATGTTCCTCCAGGGTTGGCCAATCGGCAAGATGTACCGATAGAGGTGCTTGAGCATCAAAAGGACGTATGCCTTCTTGCCAAATAGCTTCTGTTAGAAAGGGTACGACTGGAGACATTACAATCACGGTTTTCCTTATCACCTGGTATAGAGACCAGTATCCGATGAGTCTGTCTTCCGATAACCTACCAATCCAAAAACGGCGCCGATTCGTCCGTATATAGAAGTTGGAAACGTCCTCAGTGAAAGAATCAAACTCTCTAATAACAGTCGGTGTATCGTACTCTTCCATGGCAGAACTAACATCATTCACAAAAAGATATAGACGAGCTAACAGCCATTGGTCGCTGCTGTTAGGTTGGTCTGACAGTCTCTTAATCTTCTCAAAATTCGGCATATCCAGGCGAGCATAGGTTATGAAGAAAACATAAATGTTCCAAAAAGATAATAGGCGCCTTCTGGCTTCATAACCCAGGTTATATCCAAAACGGATATCATTTGCAGGATTCTTGCTTGCGAAGTAATAGCGCAGTGTATCTACCCCCATTTTTTCAGCAACATCATCAAACTTAATCATAAAGCTTGTTTTTGAAAATGGCCTACCATCTTCTGCGACAACGCGTTCATATGTTAGCACTCTTTCGTAAGGAGAACGATTATCAAGAGTAACTCCCATAAAAAGCATTGAGTAAAACCAGAGCCGAATTTGCTCTCTCATTTCACAGATCCATTCAACTGGATACCATTCCTTCCAAGCGCTCCTGTCCTTTAGGTATCCCCGGGTAGAATATGGGACTATTCCGGCGTCTAACCAACAGTCTCCAACTTCTTGGATACGCGAAACCTTGTTTCCGCATTCAGGGCAATTAATCTTTATTTTATCAATCCAGGGACGATGAAGTTCTAGAACCGACTTGACATCCTCATCAGTTGATTTTTCTAGTTCATCCAAAGAACCCACAACTGTAAATTTTCCACACACAGAACATTTGTAAAAAGGTAAGGGAAGACCCCAAAAACGTTTACGAGAGATACACCAATCACCCATATTTTGTAACCAATCTTCCATTCGTTTACCCATGAACTCTGGCTGCCATTTGACCTTGCCTGATGCTTTTATCATGGCCGGACGGATATCCTTGCAGCTAATAAACCATTCCTTAACCAGACGAAAGATTAGCTCATTCTTACATCGCCAGCAAATAGGGTAACTATGCTTATGCATATAATGATGAAAAAGCTTATTTTTCCGTCTCAGATGGCCAATTATTTCTTCAGCCGAAGATAGTGCTCTTTTTCCCTCTAGCCATCCATACCCTGAAACATAAAGTCCTTCATCATCAACTGGTGACAGCATCGCTAGGCCTAATTTGGTTCCAAGTTCGTAGTCCTCCCGTCCACATCCCGGCGCAATATGAACAACACCTGTTCCTTCACTCGGATCTACTGCATCCCAGGCGACTATCCTGTGCTCTAGTTGCTTCTGAACTTCTAATTCAGATAAAATCGGTTCATATGACAATCCGGCTAGTTCCTTACCTGGAAATTGTTTAATAATCTTATATTTTCTATCCTTAAGAATATGTAGAACATCGGAACAAACGATGACTGGGAGCTCTTCTTGCTCTATCTCTACCTCACAATACTCCAGATTGGGATTCACTGCTAGAGCCACATTGGCAGCTAATGTCCACGGGGTGGTAGTCCAAACCAGGATATGGGCATTTCGTTCTTTTAAGAATAATTTGATAAAGACAGCAAGGTGCTTCATCTCCTTATAGGAACCGGCCATCTCATGTTCTGAGAGGCTTGTGCCACAGCGAGGACACCATGGCATAGTTAGTTGGGAGTGATAAATCCATCCGTTTTCATGACATTTCTTCAGAAAATGCCATATCCCAAGAATGTTTGAATTGTGGTAGGTATAATAGGAATGTTCCCAGTTCATCCACTGACCAAGGCGAATAGACTGCCGGGTCTGGATCTTGGAAAATTTTTCAACTCGTGCTCTACAAGCCTTACTGAAGTTGTCAAGACCAAATTTTACTATGTCAGGTTTTCCATGAAACCCGAGTTCCTTCTCTACCTCAACTTCCACCCACAGTCCTTGACAGTCAAATCCATTCTGATAATGAGACCTGTATCCACGAAGAGCTTTATATCGAAGAAAAATGTCTTTAAGAATTCGTCCCCAGGCGTGATGAACTCCCATTGGGTTATTAGCTGTGATGGGGCCATCAATAAACCGAAATGGCGGACCACTTTCATTTTTCTTTTGCAATTCCTTAAAACATTTATTCTCTTCCCAAAACTTCAATATCTCATGTTCAATTGAGATAAAATCAGCATTCGAGTTCATCGATTTTGCTCTCACTACTTGTTATTCTCCTTGCCCATTCAAATCTCTCCTAGTATTCCTTTTATCAGTCTTGTCATTTTGGGTTCCGCCAGATTAGCTACTTTAATGAGTTTAGCTAAATTTACCGGTTCCAACTTGTCGGGGAAACACTCATCAGTTATACAACTAATACCTAACACTTTCAAACCGCTGTGCTTGGCCACAATCACTTCAGGAACTGTGGACATACCTACTGCATCTGCTCCGATTAGACGTAGGAATCTATACTCGGCTGGTGTTTCAAGATTGGGACCGCTAACTCCTACATAAACTCCTCGATGGATTCTGATTCTCTCCCGCATAGCGACCTTTTCGTAAAGTTCAATTAATTCCTTATCGTACGGTTCACACATATCAACAAAACGGGGACCCAGTTTATCATCATTAGGCCCTATTAGGGGATTATTGCCGATTAGGTTGATGTGGTCAGTAATGACCATCAAATCTCCTGCTTTGAAATTGGGATTCATTCCTCCAGCTGCATTGGATTCTATAATGACATTCACTCCCAAGTACTTCATTACTCTCAGGGGAAAAGTAATTTCCTCTAGAGAATAGCCCTCGTAAAAATGAAATCTCCCCTGCATTGCTATGATCATTTTGCCAACAAGCCTGCCCAGGATTAGGCTCCCCTCATGCCCAGGAGTGGTAGAAACAGCGAAATAAGGAATATTCTGATAGGAAAGTCTGCTCTCAATTTCTATCTCCTTAGTCAAATTCCCCAGGCCAGTACCCAGAATTATTCCTATTCGAGGTTTAATTTTCGTTTTACTTTGAATGAATTCTCCTGCCTCTTTTATTTTTTCCCTCAATGATATTTCCATTGTTATCACCTTATAATTCTATTTTCTCAGGATTTTGAGCTTGATGGCGATGTTCTGTGCCGGCATAAACCTTAAGTTTCTTAAGCATTTTGCTTCTTAATTTGTTTTTTGGTAACATTCCCCTTACTGCTTTCTGGATAATTAAAGCAGGCTTTTTCTCTAGTAATTTTTCATATACTATTTCTTTCATTCCTCCCGGATAACCGGAATAATGATAGTATATCTTCTTTTTCTCTTTGTTTCCGGTGACCTTCACCTTTTTTGCATTTATGACTACTACAAAATCGCCTGTATCCAGAAAAGGAGTGTAAATCGGTTTATTTTTTCCAGATAATATCTGGGCAATCTTGCTGGCTAATCTACCCAGGATTTTCCCCTCTGCATCTACCAAATACCAATTCTTTTTTATCTCTGTTTTCTTTGGAACATAGGTTTTCATTTTTCAAGTCTCCTTAATTTATAGCGAGTAGCGTTTAGCGCATAGCGTATAGTAAAATCCTAAAAACATTATATGGCTTTAAATTTATTGTATACGCTAAACGCTATCCGCTATATGCTTTATAAATGTGGTGGCGCTACGGGGATTCTTCTCCCCCCTCGCTTCACTCGTCCTCCGAAGTCCGGCCGCCCTCCCTGTCATTCGCTCCGCTCATTGTTCCTCCACAGGAGGCGTTCGGGTCGGCTTCGAATCCTCTTTGATTCTAAGAATTGTTTGGGTTTACGAGATACGAGCAACGAGCGACTAGATACGGAACTTCTGGTGGCGCTACGGGGATTCGAACCCCGGTCAAATGGCTGAGAACCATCCATCCTAACCCCTAGACGATAGCGCCATTGGCTGTGGGAGGAGGATTCCTTCTCCCCTCTCGTTTTCATGTGGGTGCTCACCTTCTCGCACCCGTTGCTACCCACGCGCTCTTTATTCATCGCGCAGCAACTGTCCTGCGAAGTCCGGCCGCCCTCGCTGTCACTCGCTTCGCTCATTCCTCCTCCACTGGAGGCGTTCGGGTCGGCTTCGAATCC
>JAUWRE010000030.1 GCA_030610725.1 Candidatus Aerophobota bacterium
CTTCTTCTCAATTTGGAAAAAAGAGGAACTGGCCTAGAAGCGGATAAAGCAAGACTGGAGACCTTTGATACCATCATAAGAAAAAAAATGAAAATGGTCCATAGAAAACTAACTGCTTCTCTCAATCCCCTACCCTATCGAGAGGAAAGAAAGATTCCCCGCTCCCATTGGTGGTGGTATCTGGATGAGTTACTTGAAGAAAAAAGAGCTCGAGCAAGAAAAAGATGGCTTGTCAGGGGAGGAATAGCTGCTGTTGCCCTGCTGGCTGCCTATATCATTCTTACCAAAATTGTCCCCCAGCCAAAACAATCAGTTATTTATCAAGAAAAAGCACGTGAACTTTACCAGGAAGGCGAATTAGATGAGGCTATTGAGATATACAAGAAAGCTCAAGATCTAGAACCTGACGACAGCGCTATTCCTTTAATGCTAGGAATAATCTATGAGGACAAAGAATTGCTTGATAAGGCAAATAGTTACTTTGAACGTGCCAGGCTATTATCTTCCCAAAAAATAGATTTCTACAACTCGCGTGGAATGGTCTATTTTCAAATGGGTAAATTAGACAAGGCTGTTCTTGATACCAAAAAAGCCCTAGAGCTCGATTCTAATAGCGCCTTTTCCCATTTTCTCTTAGGAAGTATCTATGAGATGGAAAATAAAATTACTGAGGCTATTCTTGAATACCAGATAGTCTCTGATTTAGACCAGGATCCCCAATTGACTGTCATGGCCCGCTTCAAGATGGGAATGATTATGCAAAGAGGCCCCTTGCGCTCCTTTGAATAAATGATGAAGAAGAGCAAATCACATTTATGAATAAATGAATGGTGGATTAATGCAAAATATAAGACCTGTGTGGTTGGAGATTAATCTTGACGCTATTGCTCATAATGTAAAGAAGATAAAACAAATAGTTGGCAAGAATACCCAGATTATTGCTGTAGTCAAAGCAAATGCCTATGGCCACGGGGCAGTTGAGGTATCCGAAACACTCCTGGAAAACGGCGTTACTATGCTGGGGGTAGGCGTTATCGAAGAAGGAATAGTGCTACGTGAAGCAGGTATTAAAGCACCCATTTTAGTTTGTGGACTCACTACAAATGACCAGCTTGAACCTCTTGTTATGTACAACCTTTCCGCTACTGTTTGTAACCTCACGGCAGTAAAAACCTTATCCAGGATAGCAAGTAAGAATAACAAAAGAGTGCCTGTTCATATAAAAATTGATACTGGGATGGGACGATTGGGGATCCCTAGTGAAGATACTCTGAATTTCGTTAAGGAAATAGGTAAAATGAAAAATATAGAAATTGAGGGTATTTTCACTCACTTTGCCGCTACCAACGAGGAGAATGGAGTTTATACCAGAAAGCAATTTGAGAAATACAAAAAAGCACTTCTTGAGCTAGAAAGAGAAGGAATAAATATTCCTCTCAAGCATGTAGCCAATAGTGCCGCTATCCTTAACTCATCCTGCTTTCATTTGAATGCAGTAAGACCAGGTATAATTATCTATGGATTGTTTCCCTCACCCAAAATTAAACGGACAGTCCAATTAAAACCAGCAGCAGAACTTAAGACTAAGATTGTCTTTTTGAAAGAGGTTTCCGCTGGCGAAAGCATAGGATATGGAGGAACTTATACCACAACCAAACCTACCAGGATAGCTATCTTGCCTGTAGGATATGCCGATGGCTACTCCTGGCTTCTCTCTAATAAAGGAGAAGTCCTGGTGAGAGGAGAGCGGACTCCGTTAATAGGAAGGATCTGCATGGATTTATGCATGATAGATGTGACTCATATTGGGGGAGTTCAAATCGGTGATGAAGTAGTCCTGTGGGGAAAACAGAATTCGGAGATGATATCAGCCGAAGAGGTAGCCCAAAAAATAGGAAGTATTGTTTATGAAGTTATCTGTATGGTGGATAAGGAAAGGGTGCCTAAAATCTTTACAAAGAATGGAAAACCCTTTAAGGTTAAATCCTTGCTAGGAAATACTTTGCTTGCTGGATAAAAAAGCTAATATACTGCTGGGAAGGCGTTTTTGATTAGCTTAATATGGTTGACTTTCCTGACTTTCTTGTTATCCATCAAAATACTTACCACATCAAAGCGACAATTGGTATCTTTTATTCTCCGATGAACAAGATAACCCAAAGCTAGTTTGCTAAGTCGTCGTCTTTTATCATAAGAGAGAGCTTCTTCGGGCAGGCCAAAATCGGTGGAACAGCGAGTCTTCACTTCCACAAACACTATACTCTCATCTTCTTTTGCCACTATATCTATTTCCCCCAGACGACTGCGATAATTCTTTTCAATTATCTGGTAGCCCTGCTTTCGTAAAAATTTTGCTGCTATTTTCTCTCCTCTGTTTCCTAGTTTCTTTCTTGTATCTACCATTCCTCATTCTCACCGAAAAACAGCGCTCGTTCCTGCGCTAATAGGAAACGCCTTTTAGAAGCCTTATTCGCCAGGGAGGCCAGTAGAGGAGAAATGCTTGCCCAACAATATTTTCTGCAGGCACAAACCCCCAGAAGCGACTGTCATCACTGGAGTCTCTGTTATCACCCATCATAAAGAGAGAATCGGGAGGAACTTTTATCGGTCCATATTCATCACGCGGAAAGCCTCTATTCCAGCTATCAGCATGAACAATGTAGGGTTCATCCACAAGCTTTCCGTTGATATAGACCTTCTTCTCCTTGATTCTTACTTCATCGCCGGGAAGGCCAATAGCTCTTTTAACAAAATTCTCCTTAGGATTTAAAGGAAATTTGAAAACAATTATATCTCCTCTATCTACATCATCTAAATCATAGAAAAACTTATAGGCTATAATTCTATCCTTTATCTGAAGATTTGGTTTCATAGATCCGGTGGGGATCCAGAATGACTGTGCAACAAAGGTAATTATTACAAAAGCGAGGAAGAAAGCGATAACTATAGTCTCCACAGTCTCCTTTGCCCAGGATAGAAACTTGGCTCTTTTTTTCATCTTCCCACTTTATTCCTCAAGTAAGATAAATTAGCTCTTCTCACTTTTCCTTGCTTAACTACCTCTATTTTCTTTATTAAGGGCGAGTGCAAAGGGAATATTCTTTCCACTCCTATGCCAAAAGAGACTTTTCTTACAGTAAAAGTCTCCCTTATTCCCCCTCCTCTTCTGCGAAGAACCACCCCTTCAAAGATTTGAGTTCTTTTTCTCTTTCCTTCGTGAATGTCAAGATGTACAGCCACTGTATCACCGGGACGAAACTTGGCGATATCCTTCTTCATTGCCTCTTCTTCTATCTTTTCAACCTTAGCCTGCATTCTAACCTGCTCCTTTTCTCAATGTTCTGTCCGTGCTCTCTTGATCTGCTCTAGCATTTCTTCTTCTTCTCGGCTAAGCTTAGCTGTCTTTAACAAATCAGGACGTTTTTTAAAGGTGTTTTCTAATTTCTTTTTTTTTCGCCATTCCCTAATTTTCTGGTGATTGCCAGATATAAGTACTCCCGGTACCTTCCATCCTCTAAACTCAGCCGGTCTGGTATAGTGAGGATAATCTAGAAGTGTTTGATAGAAGGAATCTTCACGTATCGAATCTTTGCATCCGAGAACCTCCGGGAGCATTCTAGCTATTGCATCTACCATAACTATAGCCGCTAGTTCTCCTCCGGTGAGAACAAAATCACCTAAAGAGACCTCCTCGTCTATGAGATGCTCCCTCACCCTCTCATCAACTCCCTCGTAATGTCCGCATATAAAAATTAAGCCCTCCTCTTGGGCCAATTCCTTGGCTTTTTCTTGAGCAAAGGGTTGACCCTGAGGAGACAACAGAATAACCTTCCAAGAAGATCTTTTCTCTTCCTTAACTTTCTCCACTGCTCGGAAAAGAGGCTCTGGTTTCATCACCATACCTGCCCCTCCTCCATAAGGAAGATCGTCTACCGTTCTATGTCTATCACCAGTGAAGTCTCGTAAATTATGAAGATTAATCTCCAGAATTCCCTTTTTTCTTGCTCTTTTAATTATACTTTCATCAAAAGGGCCCCTAAACATAGAAGGGAACAGAGTTATAATATCAATCCGCATGCTAGATTCTTATTTTGTCTCCTCTTTTGTCTCCTCTTTTGTCTCCTCTTTTCTCTCCTCCAAAATCTCTACCATTACTCTCTTCTTTTGCTTAGCTGCTGCTGCACCTACAATTGTCCGTAGAGCATTAGCTACTCTACCCCCTCTTCCTATCACTTTGCCCATATCATCTTTAGCCACAGAAATTTCCAGCAAGATAACTTTCTCTGCTTTTATTTCCTGTACTTCCACCTCATCCGGAGAATCCACTATCTGCTTGATGATGTACTCAACTAATTCCCGCATTTCAACCTCCTTCTGGTAGTAATCAGACCGATTTCATTACTCGTATCTAGTATTGATTATATCTATCGCACCGTATTACACAATACACATCACTATTTACCTATTTCATCTGGAGAAAGAATAGAGAAATTTATCAGTAATTTTTTTACTGAATTACTGAGTTGAGCTCCTTTGTTAACCCAGGACAAGACCTTTTCTTTATTTGCCTCCACCTTCTTCACTCGTGGATCATACCATCCCAGCTTTTCAATAAACTTTCCTTTTGGCGAACAACGAGAGTCTGCTACCACTATACGATAGAAGGGGACCTTGTTAGCTCCCATTCTTCGCAGTCGAATTTTTGTTGCCACCGAGTTCTCCTTTTTGACTGTTTTTCAATCTGAGTATTGCTTTTTCTGGATCGGATGCATTGAACACAGCTGTACCGGCTACTAAAATAGAAGCCCCTGCCTCTATAACCCTGGCTGCTGTATCCTGATTAATCCCTCCATCTACTTCAATTTCTAAAGAGAGTTTTCTCTTCCTAATAATTTCCCGTAAATCTCTTATCTTAGGAACTACAGAAGAAAGAAGACTTTGTGAACCAAATCCCGGATTAACTGTCATCGCCAGAACTACATCTACTTCAGAAATAATATACTCTAACCCTTGCAAAGAAGTAGCAGGATTCAAAGCTACTCCCACCTTCGGTCCTTTTTCTTTTATAATGGCAATTAACCTCTCCAGATGTAGCGATGTTTCTACATGAACAGTAATTAAATCTGCACCCGCATCAATAAAAGGGTTAATCCATTCTTGAGGATTATCCACCATCAAATGTATATCAAAAAGAAGATTAACTTTCTTCCTCAGAGAGGCAACCAACCCAGGACCAAAAGTTATATTAGGCACAAAATGCCCATCCATTATATCAAAGTGAAGACTATCTACTTCTCGTTCTATCCTACTTATTTCCTGGTAAAGACAACTAAAGTCAGCAGCTAGTATAGAGGGTGAAATCTTCACCCTGTTCGTTACTCTTATGTCCTTATTCAACTTCCTCTGTTTTAACCAATTTATTATCTATATATACTTTAATCTCTCCCTTTCCAAGTACTCGAGACAGAATCAATACCTTCTCTCCTGGTTTTCTTTGCCCATAGTCTATACCTCTTTCCCCCCGGCTATCTATAATTACTACTCGAACTTCCTTGTTCATCAGCCCAGGAGGAACTTCTACTGTAGTCATTATCCATTCTGCTTCAGGAGATAAAGAGTGTCCTTGCTCATAAAACGTACTCACTGTTAACTCAATGGAGGTTTCGGAATCAATCATAGTGCCTGGAGAAGCTGATTGATAAAGAACCGCTCCTTCTTCGCCTAAAGAAGGAGACTCTTTTATTTTCCCAATTTTCAAGGATAACTTATCACAGAGCTCTCTTACTTCCTCAATTTTACTCCCCACAAGGTCAGGCATATAAAATTGAAGATTTTTAGCTCCTAAACTTACCAGGATGTTTATCCCCCTCTCTACATCTGTCTCTGTCTGCGGAGAAGGGTCCTGAGAAATGATCTCTTCTTGAGGGAGTTGGGTATAGGAATAACTCACTATACCAATTCTTAATCCCCTTTGAGCAAGATAGATATTTGCTTCTCTTTTCCTTTTTCCCACAAGAGAAGGAGTTATTACTGATCGTGCCCCCCCACTAACAAAAACTCTAATCTCTCTGTCTTTATGTACCTTGGTTCCCGGAGCAGGAAATTGAGAAATAATAATCCCTTCAGCAACTTGAGAAGAGTATTTCTCACCCATTAACTTCAAGGATAAATCTTGCTCTCCCAAGAGAGCAAGAGCCTTCATCATCTCTTTACCCACAACAGAAGGAACCTCTATTTTCTGAGGAGGCACCAATATCCTTAATGTCAAAAAAACCATGCCTAGTGATAACCCCACCAAGCAAACAAAAATCCCCGCCGCTTTCAGTAGTGATTTTAACCACCGAAGCAATCCTACTCCTCTAGCCCTTTCTTAGCCTTTTTTGCCAATTCTGAAAATCCAGACGGGTTGCTTATAGCTAATTCGGAAAGAACTCTTCTGTTCAGATTAATATTAGCTTTTCCCAATCCTTTAATGAAAAGAGAATAGGAAAGTCCCTCTTTACGGACAGCCGCATTGATTCTGGTAATCCAAAGCCTCCTAAACTCTCTTTTCTTTCTCTTTCTCCCCTTATAACTGGCAGAAAGTGCTTTTTTTAAAGCCTCGCTAGCCAGAACATAAAGCTTGCTCCTTCCTCCTCTGTATCCCTTGGCAAGCCTTAAAATCCTTTTTCTCTTTTTAGTATGGATTATGCCTCTCTTAACTCTAGCCATTAAAACCCCCACCTTTGCTTCGTATCTCGTTGTTCGTATTTAGTATCTCGTAAAAATCCTTTAGACATACAACTACCCTTCATAAGATTTCCACTCAGCTTCTCGTTAGGGTATAGGATAAAATCTTAAAGTTATAATCTTTAGTGTTCACTGTACGTTATGCCATCAATTTCTTAATTCTTCTCACATCTTTTTTATTTAATAAAGTGCTTTTCCTCAAAACTCTTTTCTTTTTGGAAGATTTCTTTTCTTTTAAGTGTCCCGTACAAGCCCTATTTCTTTTTATTTTTCCTTTCTTCGTTGTCTTGAACCGTTTCATTGCTCCCCTATGGCTTCTAATCTTTGGCATCTACCTCTCCTTCAAGTTAATTAGGACGCAGATTTTCGCAAATTACGTCCAAAAAGAAAATTCTATAACTTCTGGCTCAAAATTAAGGCTTAGTGAAAACCCAATTCCTGAAAATTTTAATGATTCTTTAGTTAGTTTCTTAATACTCAAATCTTCAATAATCTGTGTTTCTCTGCGTCCAAAAAGGAAATTCCTATACTAACAAATTATATCATTTATCTAACTTAGGCATCAAGTATTGCTCTATAACCCTGCGGCTCATAGATGGACGGGTTTCAGCTTTTCCTACTTCTTCTATTTCCTTGCTGGCCCGTTCCAGAATTTTTTTTCCTTGCTCCTGGTAAATCATCTCTCTTCCCTTGAATCTAAGAGAAAGCTTTACCCGGTATCCCTCTTTTAAGAACTTGCATACTTTCCTTACTTTTACTTCAAAATCATGCTCTCCAATCCTATAACTTAATCTTACTTCTTTGATAGTATTGACTGACTTCTTCTTAGCCTTCTTTTTCCTTTTTTCCTGTTGATATTTATACTTTCCGTAATCGAGAATACGACAAACAGGAGGATCAGCTTGAGGAGCTACCTCCACTAGGTCCTGTCCCTTCTCTTGAGCAATTCTTAAAGCTTCCTCCCTGGAAAGAATACCCGCTTGCTCCCCTTCTTCGTTGACAAGTCTTACTTTTTTCGCTCTTATCTGACTATTTATCCTGATCTTACCCTCCCTTACAATCTCGTATCTCCTTGTTCGTATCTTGTATCTCGATGCTTGCGCTCTCTCTTCTTTCTTTTCTTACTATTCACCATTCACTAAATACTAACAACCACTTTGGTGCCCAGTGCTGGACTTGAACCAGCGACCTCTTGCATGTCAAGCAAGTACTCTAACCACTGAGCTAACCGGGCCTCCGATGACTTTCTCCCACCCCTAGCTTTTTTATTAAATTACCCCGGATGTATCTGTGCCTAAAGAAAACCAACACTGGAGGCGGCACCCGGACTCGAACCGGGGAATAAAGGATTTGCAGTCCTCTGCCTTTCCACTTGGCTATGCCGCCACCAATTTCCCCAGAAAACAAATGTCTAATAAGACTCCATAAATAATTTACTCTTCTTCAGTCTCGGAGGGTAACTCCTGGTCAAAGCGGTGGCCCTTCCCCTCTGGAGTCATTCTACATTCTCCATTAAAAAAGGCTCCCTCGGCAATAGTTAAATCATACGCCATAACCTTACCTTCCAGGCTGCCCGAGGAGAAAAGTTCAACTCTTTCTTCGCAGCTTATGTCTCCAACAACCTTTCCTCCAATAATCACCGCTTTGGCCTTGATCTTGGCCTGTACCACCGCGTCTTCACCCACAATAAGACTTCCTTCGGTTTCAATTTCCCCCTGGAAACTTCCGTCAATACGAATACTTCCCTTATCTTTTATACTTCCTTTGAATTCTGTTTCCTTGCCGATTACGCTGGTGGTCGTCTTTTCTTCTACTTTCCTCTTTTTAAACATTTACTAACCTCTTTTAACCCAGCGACTCCACCATAAGATTCAGTGGATTAATAGCCTCACCATTATGCCACACTTCAAAGTGAAGATGAGGCCCAGTACTACGACCCGTGCTGCCTACTCTCCCAATAATTTGTCCCTTGCTCACCCAGGCACCTTTCTTAACCAGAATTTTAGAAAGGTGACCGTAAACAGTAGAATAGCCATATCCATCCGCAATTCTAATTATTAAACCATAAGCACCTTTCCACCCGGCGGAAGTAACCTTGCCCTGAGCAGCGGCCATTACTTCGCTCCCCCAGGGGGCACTAAGATCTATGGCCTTATGGAATTCCCGCTGGCGAGTAAAGGGATTAATT
>JAUWRE010000155.1 GCA_030610725.1 Candidatus Aerophobota bacterium
ACACCGGGGAGAGAATCTTTTGCTTCTTTGCTTTTTTTCTCCTGGATTAACGCCTCTAATTTTTTAATGCTCGTCTTAGTCCTTTTTTTTATCTCTTTATTGCGTGCTCTTTTCTTTTTATCTTGCATCATTCTTTTCTTACTTGATTTGATAATAGGCATAGTTAACTCCCTTGAAGTTCTAGATACTCGATTCTGGATTCTCGATGCTAGACGTTCGCAGAGAAAGGAAGACAGAGGACGAGAAATGAAATTAAAGACGAGTATCGAGCATCGAGATACGAACAACGGAAGTATAGCATATTAAAAAAATTTTGCAAGCAGTACCGAAGGACAATTCATTTCTAGCGTATAGCGGGTAGCGTTTAGCGTATAGGATAAATCATTAAAGCGAAAAACCTGAAGCTAAAAACGAAAAACGATAATTCACCATCTTGTTTGTGGTTCCTGCCCCCTCACCTTAATCTCTCCCCTGAGGGGAGAGGAGAGTGTTATCTTGTCGATGAACTATGAACATCGGTTATAGTTTTGCGTTTTTTGTTTTTCACTATACGCTAAACGCTATGCGCTATATTTAACTATAAACTGATTTAGATAGAGGTTAGTTTGAGCAAACATAAAGTGATCAGAGCCGCTGGAATAGTGGGGTTGGGAACTTTATTCTCTCGTATTCTAGGCTTGGTAAGGCTTCAGGTTATTGCCTATGTATTCGGCTACTCAATAGCTACTGATGCCTTCTGGCTTGGCTTTACCATACCCAACTTCTTCAGGTTACTCTTGGCTGAAGGTGCATTGAGCACTGCTTTTATTCCTGTCTTTAGTGAATGGCTAGCCAAAGAAGGAGAAGAAAGTGCCAGAAAATTAGTCAATAATGTTCTTAACCTTATAATTCTACTTCTTTTGCTAATAGTGTCAGTAGGAATCTTTTTCGCACCAAAATATGTTCCCTATTTAGCTGTAGGTTTCAGGCAAGTCTCCTCCCAGATGGGGTTAACTGTAAGACTGACCCAGATTATGTTTCCTTTTTTATTTTTCATCAGCATAGCTGCCTTAGTAATGGCTTTTCTTAATTGCAAAGGCCATTTTGCTGCTCCTGCCTTTGCGCCGATTTTCTTTAGCCTGGCTCTTATTTCATGTGCCTTCTTACTGGCACCAAAATACGGAATATATAGTCTGGGTATTGGAGTTGTGATAGGAGGAGCTCTACAACTCCTGGTTCAAATTCCGTCATTAATCCGAAAGGGATTCAGGTACTATCCCCTTTTATCCGTTAACCATCCTGGTGTGCGTAAGGTTGCTAAATTGGCAGGGCCAGCAATCCTGGGAGGAATAACCCTGCAGGTTAATATAATAATCAATCGCATCTTTGCTTCTACTCTCGCTACCGGTAGCGTTTCAGCCCTTCTTTATGCTATGAGGTTAATCCAGTTTCCTTTGGGTATTTTTGCTATAGCTTTATCTACAGCTATATTTCCTCGTCTTTCTTCTCTGGCAGCAGAGGGTAAAATAGAAGAGCTCAGGCAGACAGTATCTTTGGGGGTGAGAGTGGTTTTATTGGTTTTGATTCCTTCCAGTCTCGGGTTAATTTTGATTGGTAAGCCCCTCATCTCTTTACTTTTTGAACACGGAGCTTTTGTTGCCAGGGATACTTTAATGACCTGGCAGGCTTTATTTTATTACTCTCTGGGGTTGTTGGCTATGGGTGAGGTTATGGTTCTTGCCCGGGCTTTCTATTCTTTGCATGATGTCTTCACACCAGTGAAGGTTTCACTGGCAGTGTTGGCTTTAAATATCCTCCTAAATTTCCTTTTGATTTCACCGTTAAAGCATAGCGGATTGGCTTTAGCCACTTCACTTTCTATGATCTTCAATGTAATAATCCTATTTTTTCTCCTGCGTAGAAGGTTAAAGCGATTACAAGGAAAGAAAATATTCTTTTCTCTGGTCAAGATTAGCTTTATCACCATTACAATGGGGATGGTAGTCTATCTCATGCTCAAAGGTGTCTCTACTCTAGATATGCCTTCACTGGTGTCTGGTATTATTCAGGTGAGCCTTGCTCTGATAGCAGGGGTGGTTGTTTTTTTCTCTTTGTGCCATCTTTTAAAATTAGAAGAATTCAAGGTTCTTCTGGAAGCATTCAGGAAGGTCTAAAGCGTAGAGCGTTTAGCGCATAGCGTATAGTGAACAAAAATCCAAAGTCATAGTGAATAGACATAATAGTTAAATAGTTAGTTGGTTAAATGGTTAATTCTCCACTCACTCCAGAGGGAGAGTACCATTCACCAATTAACCACTCACTACTTACCATTTTATTGTTCTTTCTACGATTCACGATTCACGAAATACGATTCACCAGATACAGCGACGGAAGAAATTCTCCTTCGGTATTACTTGACGTAAGCAGGCTTTTCTATTAAATTATCATTGTCAATTGTTAACATGAGACTATGTGGCACGCATAGAATAAAGATAAGGAGGAAGGGAAAATGAAAAAGAAAGGAAAGATAGTAATAGGAGTAGTGGTGGCAGTAGTTATCGTCCTATTACTGGTAGGGCCACTGTCAGTCTGGAATTGGGTGCCCACGCTCAAAAAGCCACTTGTGACTTACAAGGTGGGAGCCTTATTGTCTGTAACTGGCCCGGCGGCCTGGTTAGGAACCCCGGAACGGAATACTGTGAGGATGATAGAGGAGGAGATAAATGAGGCTGGTGGTATTAATGGTCATCCTTTAGAGGTCATTGTTGAGGATACTGTAGGTGATGCAACCAGGACGGTGACGGCGGCCAAAAAACTGATTAGCAAGGATGAAGTGCTGGCAATAATTGGCCCCTCCCGAAGTGGCACTACCATGGCGGTAATTCCTATAGTGGAAGAGGCTGAGGTTCCCTTGATTTCCTGTGCGGCTGCCGAAGCCATTGTAGTACCGGTTAAGCGCTGGGTGTTCAAGACTCCTCAAAAGGACAGCGATGCTGCGATAAGAATCTACGAATATATGAAGGAACAGGGGATGTCAAAAATCGCCATTATCACAGGAACAACTGGTTTTGGTGATCAAGGTCGGCAGCAACTGAAGAAATTTGCCCCTGAGTTTGACATCACTATTATAGTTGATGAGACGTATGGGCCGGAAGATACCGATATGACTGCTCAACTGACAAAAATCAAGGCGTCCGAAGCTGAGGCTGTAGTTAACTGGTCAATCGTAGCAGGTCAGGTAATCGTAGCCAAAAATATGCAACAGTTGGGAATGGAGATTCCTCTTTTTCAGAGTCATGGATTCGGGAATGTTAAGTATGCCCAGACAGCCGGAGAAGCAGGCGAGGGAATAATCTTTCCCTGTGGGAGGCTGCTTGCCGTAGATAGTCTTCTTGAGGGCCATCCACAAAAGGAGGTTTTAACTCGCTACAAAGAAGAATACGAAGCTAAATATAACGAGGATGTTAGTACCTTTGGTGGACATGCCTGGGATGCACTCTATCTAGTAATTGAAGCTTTAGAAGAGGTAGGTCCAGACAGGGAAAAAATCAGAGATTACATTGAGAACAGGAAAGGTTTTGTGGGGACAGGAGGCGTATTTAATTTCTCGCCAGAGGATCATAGCGGTCTGGATAAATATGCATTCGAAATGCTGACCGTCAAAGATGGAAAATTTGTGGTGTTGAAATAAGGAGCCTAATAATTCCATACGGCGTCAGGTCCGAGACCAGA
>JAUWRE010000021.1 GCA_030610725.1 Candidatus Aerophobota bacterium
ATCATACAGACCCTATTATTTGTCTTCTCTGTCTCTTTAAAAATTTCCTCTGCTTCTCTAGCATTTAGACAAAGAGGTTTTTCACAAAGCACATTCTTCCCCGCTCGGAGAGAAGCAATAACCTGTTCTTGATGAAAAAAGTTAGGAGTGCAAATGCTCACTGCCTCAATTTCATTTAATTGTAATAAATCTTTGTAATCAGTAAAATAGGTTTCGATATTGAACTTTCTTGCCACAGTTTCAGCCTTTTCCTTGTTTGAGTCACTGAGAGCTACTATTTCTACTCCATCTACCTTTTGATAACTGGGAATATGTGCCAGTTGAGCAATGGCACCTGCTCCGATAATTCCTACTTTTATCATCTCCCTCTCCTATATTTACCTGAGAAACATCTCAGGATAATTTTCTTTCCTCTAATTTAATCAGTTTCAAGTCTATCAACGACATCCTGCTCTGTCAACTTGCACCCTTCCAGAGATATTGTAGTTTGACAAAAGCCTCTTTCTAATATAGGCTAGCTCCATGCGAGAGGCGATGTTCTACAAAAAGCTAAAAAACAAGAGAGTAGAGTGTAAATTATGCGCTCATTCTTGTCAAATATCAAACGGCAGACGAGGAGTCTGCCGGGTAAGAGAAAATAGAGAAGGAGTCCTTTATAGCCTCGTTTATGGAAAGGCAATATCTTCATCCATAGACCCTATAGAGAAAAAGCCTCTCTATCACTTTTACCCTGGCTCAGACGCCTTCTCGGTAGCGACGGTGGGATGTAACTTCCGCTGCTTAAACTGCCAGAATCACAGTATCTCACAATTACCTGGGGAAAGGAGGGAAATCCCGGGAGAAGAGCTCTCTCCTCAGTCAATTGTCTTTGAGGCTAAAAGATATAAGTGTGAAATCATTGCTTATACTTACACAGAACCTACTGTTTTCTTTGAGTATGCTTATGATACCTCAAAATTAGCTCAAAAAGAGGGAATAAGAAATGTCTTTGTCACTAATGGATATATGAGTCAAGAAGCTCTAACAAAAATAAGTCCCTATTTAGATGCAGCTAATGTGGATCTTAAGTCTTTCAGAGAAGATTTTTACAAAAAGGTCTGTGGAGCCAAGCAGGAGCCTGTTCTCAAAACTCTAAAGCTTATGAAGAAGCTGGGAATCTGGCTGGAGATAACCACCTTGATTATACCTACTTTAAATGACTCCGATGAGGAACTAAAAGAGATAGCCGGGTTCATAGTAGCTTTGGGAGAAGAGACCCCCTGGCATCTCAGTCGCTTTTATCCCACTTATAAATCAAAAAAGCTTCCTCCCACTTCTCTGGAAACCATCCATCGAGGTCGCGAGATTGGCCTAAAGGCTGGATTAAGGTATGTTTATGGGGGGAATGTTCCGGGAGATAAGGCAGGAAATACCTACTGCTACCATTGTGGTAAGTTATTAATCAGACGCTATGGTTATCAAATAAAAGAATCAAATCTTGAAGAAGATAGATGTAAATATTGCCGAGCTAAAATCGACGGAGTAAGGATGAGAAGATGAATTACCTGGTGAATATTGGGCTAGAAGTTCATGTAGAGCTTTTAACGCAAAGCAAGCTTTTTTGCGGTTGTAGCACCAAATTTGGAATGCCCCCTAATACTCAGACCTGTCCGGTATGCCTTGGTCTTCCCGGGGTACTTCCCGTAATCAACGAAAAGGCAGTAGAATACGCTATTTATACTGCTTTGGCTCTACACTGTAAAATTAACCAACTCTGTAGATTTGCCAGGAAGAACTACTATTATCCGGATTTACCCAAAAACTATCAAATCTCTCAATATGAAGAGCCTTTAGCCAGAAATGGATATTTGGAATTTGAAGTGGAGAATAAGCCAAAAAAGATAGAGATTGAGCGTATTCACCTGGAGGAAGATGCCGGTAAACTTATCCACGGGGAAACTAAAGGAAACATACAAAAAAAAGAGCTTAGTTTTGTGGATTACAATCGTACTGGCATCCCCCTAATGGAAATTGTGAGTTCTCCTGCCATATCTTCACCACAAGAGGCATATCAATACCTCACTGACCTTAAAAGAATTCTTAAGTATTTACGGGTAAGCGACTGTAATATGGAAGAAGGATCTTTGAGATGCGATGCCAACATTTCCCTGGCTCCTGAAGTGGAAAGAATGGGAACAAAAGCAGAACTTAAAAATATGAACTCCTTTAAAGAAATAAGAGAAGGGCTAAACGCAGAAATAAAAAGACAGTCCTATCTTTTGGATAAAGGAGAAAAAATAATCCAGGAAACCAGACTGTGGGATGCTGAAAAAGGAAGGACCCGTTCTATGAGGAGCAAAGAAGAGGCTCATGACTACCGCTATTTTCCTGAACCAGACCTCTTACCTCTGGAGATAGATAGAAAATGGCAGGAAGAAATGAAGGCAAAAATTCCTGAAATGCCTCAAGAACGCTGCCAGAGATTCATTGTAAAATATGGACTCCCCCCTTATGATGCCGGTGTCCTCACCGAATCACGGAATTTAGCTGACTATTTTGAAGAGTGTTTAAAGAGTTTTCCCTATTGCAAGCAAGCTAGTAACTGGATAATGGGAGAATTTCTGCGCCTGGTTAAAAAAGAAAATGTAGCTATAGACAAAGTAAAAGTCACTCCAGCACAAACGGGTGAACTCTTAAATTATCTCAAAAAAGGGACAGTCAGCGGAAAACTGGCCAAGCTTATCTTCCAGGAAATGTTCAAAACAGGCAAAGAGGCTGAAGAAATAATTGAAACTGGTGGATTAAAGCAAATTACTGACGAGACAAGTCTGGAAAAAGTAGTAGAAGAGGTATTAAAAGAAAATCCTCAGGGAGTCCAGGACTTTAAGGCTGGCAAGGAAAAAGCCCTGGGATATCTGGTAGGACAGATAATGAAAAAAACAAAAGGTAAGGCCAACCCTCAATTAGTCAATAAATTCTTGAGAGAGAAAATAAGTAACTTTCCCTGAGAGGATCTCCTCAAAAAGCACGCAATAAGAGTACAAGTACTTGACAAGGTAGATAATAGGCGTATATTATGAGCAGAGAACGGAGGTGATTATTATGCGGAAAGGTAAAATAAATATTACACTGGACAAGGATTTAATAGAGTACGCCAAGATCTACGCACAAAAGCAGCGAACATCTGTCTCTGGAATTTTTGCTCAATTTATTCTAAACCTAAGGCGGACTGCAGAGAAAGAGCCAATCGAGATAATTCTTGCCGACCCAGACTTCAGAGAGAATCTTTTAGAGACTATCTCCAAAATTAAATCTGGTAAGGTGAAGTGGTCCAAGTATGAAGAGGTCTTTTAATGGAAATTCTATTCAGCGATGCTTTCATGAAATCTCTTGAAAAGCACAATTCCATAATAAAGACAATTAAAAAGAAAGTAGATATGATCGTAGAAAATCCTATTGCATTGGGTGAACCATTAAAAGGTAATTTTAGAGGATATTATAGTTGTCCAGTCCGACGGAATTTTCTGATTGTCTATCTATACTGTGGGGTATGCCGAAAAAAAGGTGATGACAAAGTAGTTCTCTGTAGTGATTGCCATAGATGTCTAGATGAGACTATCAAATTTATTGCTTTAGGACCTCATGATCAAGCTTATGCGAGAAAGTAATAGAGGAGGTATTAAGAGAAAACCCGCAGGGAGTAAATGACTTCAAGGCTGGTAAGGAAAAAGCCCTCGGATATCTGGTAGGACAGATAATGAAAAAAACAAAAGGTAAGGCCAACCCTCAATTAGTCAATAGATTCTTGAGAGAGAAAATAAGTAACCTACCCTAATGTCGTTGCGAGGAGCAAAGCAAAAAAAACGAGATTCCTCGCTTCTCTCGGAACAGGCTCCGCAATCTCAAGACGGGCTCAGAACAGACTTCACAATGTCAACAAGAGATTGCTTCACTCCGTTCGCAATGACGAGACTTTACTTTTCCAGCAATATAATCAAAATTATTTGACAAAAGTTTGAAAATCTGTTATACTTACTAACAGAAAAACAGCAAAATGAAAAATTTGCCTGTCAGGAGGTACCTTGAAATGAAAAAAAGAGCGGTTGTATCAGAACGTGGTACTATAACTATACCTGAGCCAATCAGGAAGATAGCCAATATACATCCGGGAGACCTAATCGAATTTGAACCATACAAGGATGATATCATTTTGAGGCGGCTACTGGTTACCAGAGCTGAGGAAGAGAAGTTTATGAGCGATGACGAATGGGATAAGTTTGAGAAAATGGTAAAACAGCAGCTAAAGAATGGTGAATATACTGGCTATACTGATTTCGAAAAAGCAAAAGAACATTCCCGAAAACTAAGAAAGTAAGTTAATTAGGACGCAGATTTTCGCAGATTATGTCCAAAAAAAAATTTCTATAACTTCCGGCTCAAAACTAAAGCTTAGTGACTCTTTAGTTACTTTTTAATACTTAAATCTTTAATAATCCGTGTTCATCAGCGTCCAAAAAGTAAATTATGCATCTAAATTATCTTGAGTCATACGATAGATTATTCAATAAATTAACTTCTCCCCAACAAGAAAATGCCATAAAGGCTATCGACGCCTTAATCGAGTTTATTAAGACAGGGAAGAAACCTGAAGGGTTAGGCCTAAAAAAAGTTCGAAGCGATTATTGGGAAATAAGGCTAAGTGTAAAAAATAAAATAATCTTTGAATTTAAGAGCGATATCATGAACTTCACCTTCGTTGGCAGTCACAATGAGGTTAAAAAGTTTTTAAAAGGGAAGGATTAATTGTAAAAATGTCAAAAATTAGGAAAATTGTTCTGGCTTATTCCGGGGGACTGGATACCTCAGTAATTCTTAATTGGCTTAAAGAACAATATGGAGCAGAAGTAATCACCTATACTGCTAACCTGGGACAGGGGAAACCACTAGATTCTATAGAAGACAAAGCTAAAAACACCGGTGCTAGCAAGGTCTATATTGAGGATTTAAGAAAAGAATTCTGCCTGAATTATGTTCTGCCAGCCTTGAAAGCAGGAGCAGTCTATGAAGGGAAGTATCCTCTAGCTACTGCTCTGGCTCGTCCTCTCATTACTAAGGGTTTGATAGAGATAGCGAAAAAGGAAAAAGCAGAGGCTATTGCCCATGGATGCTCGGGCAAAGGAAATGACCAGGTAAGATTTGAGGTAACGGCCAAAGCTCTAAATCCAGAGATTACCATCCTTGCTCCTCTAAGAGAATGGGAATTAAACTCAAGAGAAGAAGAAGTAAGATATGCTAAAAAGCACAATATCCCTTTAGAAATAAAAGAAGAATCTCCCTATTCTATTGATAGAAATCTATGGGGAGTGAGCATAGAATGCGGACCATTGGAAGATATCGGGCAGGAACCACCGCCAGAAAGTTATCAAATCACCAGCTCTCCTCAGGATGCACCGAAGGAGCCAACTTATATTAGCATCACCTTTAAAGAGGGTATGCCCTGCCGACTAAATGGAAAAGAATATGAACTGGTTAGTCTGATAGAAAAGCTAAACTCAATAGGAGGGAAAAACGCTGTAGGACGAATAGACCTCATAGAAAACAGACTTATTGGTATAAAATCAAGGGAGATTTATGAGGCGCCAGCAGCGGTGATTCTTCACTATGCTCATCGAGAGCTGGAAAGATTAACTTTAGACAAGGATACCTTCCGTTTCAAAGAAATTGTTGCTCAAAAATATTCGGAGCTTGTCTATGATGGGCTATGGCATTCTCCCCTTCGCCAAGCTCTGGATGGTTTTGTTAACCAAACTCAAAGATTCGTCAGTGGAGAGGTAAAACTTAAACTCTATAAGGGAAACTGTACAGTAGTGGGAAGAAAATCCCCTTACTCTTTATATGAAAAAAAACTGGCTACCTATAGTGAAGAAGATACTTTTGACCAAAAAGCCTCGCAAGGGTTCATTCATATCTGGAGCCTGCCTCTAAGAACAATATCTAAGACACAAAGAAGAGAGGAAAAAAAGTGATTTCTCGTTATGCTCTCCCTCAAATGAAGAAAATATGGCAAGAAGAAGAAAAATTCTCCCTCTGGCTTAAGATAGAGATACTCGCTTGTGAGGCCTGGGCAAAACTGGGCATAATTCCTCCTGAAGCATTAGATACTATCAAGAAAAAAGCAAGTTTCGATGTCAAACGGATAAAAGAGATTGAAGATGAGGTAAAGCATGATGTGATAGCCTTTCTCACCAATGTTGCCGAGTATGTAGGCCCTGCCTCTCGCTATATCCATCTAGGACTTACCTCTTCTGACCTGCTGGATACCACCCTGGCTCTCCAGATGAAAATGGCTTCTCAAATAATCCTTGAGGACCTGGACAAATTAATTGAAATACTAAAAGAAAAAGCTGCCCAGAATAAAAATACTCTGATGATGGGAAGAACTCACGGTGTTCATGCTGAACCCATTAGCCTGGGATTAAAATTTGCTCTCTGGTACGAAGAGACAAAAAGAAATAAAGAGCGAATGATACAGGCTGACAAAAATATATCCTATGGCAAGCTCTCAGGGGCAGTAGGAACTTATGCCAATCTAGACCCCTTCATAGAGGAGTATGTTTGTGAAAAACTGAATCTCACTCCCTGCCCGGTTTCCAGCCAGATAATCCAGCGAGACCGCCATGCCCAATATCTGTCTACCCTGGCCATCATTGCCTCTTCCCTGGATAAACTTGCCTTGCAGATTCGCCTTTTGCAGCGTACAGAGACAAGAGAGCTGGAGGAGCCATTTTCCCATAAACAAAAAGGGTCTTCAGCTATGCCCCACAAACGTAACCCTATAATCTGCGAGCGTATTTGTGGCCTGGCTCGTTTGATAAGAAGTAATAGCCAGGCAGGCCTGGAAGATATTGCTCTCTGGGAAGAAAGAGATATATCCCATTCCTCTGTAGAAAGAGTGATTATTCCTGATTCTACTACATTACTCGACTACATAATGAATAAGTTCGCCAGAGTGTTGCAAAATATTACTATCTATCCTGAGGATATGAGGCGAAACATAGATAGAGCCGGAGGGATTTTCTTTTCCCAGAGACTGCTGTTAGAATTAGCAAAAAAAGGACTCTCCCGAGAAGATGCTTATAGAATAGTACAAAAAGAAGCTATGAAATGCTGGCAAGAAAATACTGACTTTAGACATTTAGTGAAGCATAACTCAGAAATAGGCAAGTATTTGAAAGAGAAGGAGCTCGACTCCATCTTTGATCTCCAATACTACCTTGGCTGGATTGACCACATTTTTCAAAGGCTAGGAATCCCAGTAAGAAGTTCATAGTTCATAGTTCATTGTTCATAGCAAATTCAAGACAAAGTTCAAGATAGCTGAACTTACCCCCTCTCCCTTCCCTCTCCCCCGTGGGGAGAGGATTTAGGTGAGGGGAAAAAGGAAATTCCTATACTATCAAGATAGCTCAATCTAGCTCATGTCTTAATTTAACCATTTAACCATTTGACTAATTAACCAGATTAATTATAGAAAAACGGATAAAAAAATGAACACCTTTATACATCCCACAGCCATTATAGACTCCAAAGCAGAACTGGACCAAGGTGTAAAAATAGGCCCTTATTGTATAATTGGACCAAATACAAAAATAGGTAAGAAAACAAAAATTAGCGCTTTAGCCACAATAGAAGAATGGACTGAAATTGGTGAGGAATGTACTATCAGTCAGGGAGTAATCATAGGAACCTTACCTCAGGATACAGGATTTGAGAAGAAAAAAAGTTTTGTCAAGATAGGAGATAGAAATCTTATTCGGGAATATACAACAATACATAGAGGCAGTAAAGAAGGAAGTAGTACACGTATAGGCAATGATAACTTCTTTATGGCTTACTCCCACATAGCCCATAATTGTTTGATAGAAGATGGAGTAATTATTGCTAATGCAGGAACACTGGCCGGCTATGTTATTGTAGAAAAAAAAGTTATGATTGGCGGTTTAAGCGCTGTGCATCAATATGTGAAGATTGGAGCTTACTCCATAATTGGAGGATGCTCCAAGGTAGTTAAAGACATACCTCCCTATACCAAAGCAGATGGCCACCCTGCTAGACTCTGGGGATTAAATAGTGTTGGCCTAAAGCGGGCAAATTTTTCCCTGGAGACAAGAAATCTTCTAAAAAAAGCTTACAAAACACTCTTCCGGTCATCTCTAAATACCAGCCAGGCCTTAAAAAAAATTGAAAATGAACTGGAAGCAAACCCTGAAATTCAACATCTTTGTCAATTTATCCAGAGCTCGAAAAGAGGAATCTGTAAAGAAAGATGACTACACCTCAAGCTCTAATTCTCGGTATAGTGCAGGCACTTACAGAATTTCTTCCGGTCAGTAGTTCAGCTCACCTGGTTATCATGCAAGACTACCTAGGATTCAAGGAACCACTGCTCTTATTTGATGTTATACTGCATACAGCTACTCTGGGAGCATTGCTAGTTTATTTCAGAAAAGATATAGGAAAAATAATATTATCTTTAGTCAGATTCAAAGAAAAATCTGATGAAGAGATGTTAAACCGCAAAACTTTCTATTTCATACTCATAGGAACTATTCCCACTTTAGCCCTGGGATTATTTCTAAATCAATGGATAAAGGCTATGTTTACCAGTGTTACCTTCACCTCACTCATGCTCCTGGTTACCGGAACTATTCTCTGGATAAGCAAAAGAAGAGCCGATTCAGAAAGAGGAATAGAAAAAATGAAGACAACAGATGCTTTTCTCATAGGTATAATGCAAGGTGTAGCTATCATCCCCGGGATATCTCGCTCAGGAGCCACCATATCTACCGGACTCTTACGAGGAATAAAAAAAGAGCTTGCCTTTCGCTACTCCTTTCTTCTTTCTATTCCTGCTATTATAGGTGCCTTAGGGCTGCAGTTAAGAGAGGCTTTCCTTGAACAAACTCTTCCTTCTCAGCCACTTCCCTGGATAGCAGGAGCTTTAGTAGCAGCCATTATTGGCTATATTTCCCTTGTTATTTTTCGAAAAATTATTCTAGGGAAAAAACTTCATATCTTCGCTTACTATTGCTGGACAATAGGAACAATTTCACTTATAATACGTATAGCCATTTAAGGAATTTGGAGAAAGGAGAAAGACAAAATAATGTCTCAATATGCAAAAAAACGCGTATCTAACCGAAAGAAAGCCACTTATCGCCGTAAATCAGCCGCGGTGATTAGAAGTAGACGAAGAAAGGGAAGAAGAAAAATCTGAAAAGTAGTAGCGGTCAGACAAAAACATCACCAGAGAAGAAATAGCAATCAGACAAAAACTAATAATAAATACGGGCCTTATGTCTATCCAATGCATCAGAGCTACTCCCAAAAAAGGAGCGACAATACCCCTTAATCCCATAAGGGTAAAATCTATACCCTGATAAGTAGGAATATCTTTGCT
>JAUWRE010000081.1 GCA_030610725.1 Candidatus Aerophobota bacterium
TTTCCAGAGGCTCCTAAGGATAAACTAACCAGGGGAGATAAGGTGCTTCTCCACCAAGAAGCAGTAGTCTTAAGTCGTTTTCCGGAAGAGAAGAGTAGGCCAGCAGCATAAGATTAAGACAAGGAAGAATTAGGGTATACCCTAAGATAATAAAAGGAGAGTCTCGAATGCCAATTATGGATTCTAAGACCGGAAAAATAAAGAGGGATTATACAATTGAAGAGTTGGTGGAGAAAGCAAGGGAAATGAGAGCTTATAATATGGTTAGTCTCACTGCAGCTGGCTCAGGACATACAGGGGGAACCCTGTCGGTTATGGACATTGCCGCCGCCTTATATCTCAAAAAAATAAGGCATGACCCACAGAATCCTAATTGGGAAGATAGAGACAGAGTTTTCTGGTCTACCGGTCACAAAGCTCCCGCTCTTTACGTGGCTTTAGGTGAAGCCGGCTATTTTCCAGTAAAAGAGGTAGTAAAGTTAAGAAAACTATGGTCGGGCTTTGAGGGTCATCCCCATAGATTGAGACTAGCAGGGGTTGAGCTTTCGGCTGGATCTTTGGGACAGGGTCTGGGTGTGGCAGTAGGCTGCGCCCTCAATGCTAAATTAGAGGGGAAAAACTACCGAGTATATTCTCTTAATGGAGACGGAGAACTCGATGAGGGTTCTATCTGGGAGGCCATAATGTGTGCTGCTCACTATAAATTGGACAACTTGGTCTCTATTGTGGATAGAAATGGCTTACAGATTGATGGCTCCACCGAGGAAGTTATGAAACTAGAATCTCTGGTTGCTAAGTGGCAAGCCTTTGGATGGAACACTATTGAGGTAGATGGTCATAATATTAAAGAGATCCTGGGTGCTCTTGACGAAGCTGAGAAAGTAAAAGGAAAACCAACAGTAATAATTGCCAAAACAGTTAAAGGGAAAGGTGTTTCCTATGCTGAAAATGTTGTAGGTTACCATGGTATTGCCCCAAAGGACGGAAGATCAGGCAAAGAATCATTGGATAGAGCCTTAGATGACATAGAAAATTCTTCTTTTACTAAAGAAAAAGTGGATGAACTATTAAAAATAGCTGATGATTACCAAAAGGAAGTGAATAAAAAGATAGAAGTTTCCATGCCTCAATTTACTAAAGGTTACTGGTGGAATGAAAATGATACAATGAAGGTTACAATGGATGCTACCCGAAATGGCTTTGGTAGAGCTATAAAAAAATTAGGCAGTGATAAAAGAGTGGTTGCATTAGGGGCTGATATTACTAGCTCAATAAGAATGAATGAGTTCTATGCCGAACATCCGGCCAGAAAAAAAAGGTTCTTTAGTATGGGTATAGCCGAGGCTAATATGGCCCTGGTAGCTTCTGGTTTAGCCAAAGAGGGAAAAATACCATTCATTGGCTCCTATGGAGTCTTCGTAACCGGAAGAAATTGGGATCAATTAAGGACACGGTGTGCTATAACAACTTCAATGTAAAAGTGGCCGATGCGCATGGTGGTATTTCAGTGGGACAGGATGGAGCTACTCATCAGGCATTGGAGGAAATTACCAATATGTGTTATCTACCAAATATGCGTATGGTCATCCCCTGTGATGCAATTGAGACTGAAAAAGCAACCGAAGCTATTGCCTTTATTGAGGGACCGGCGGTGGTCAGGTACGGAAGGGAAGCAACTCCCCTGGTGAGTACCATAGCTACTCCCTATAAGTTTGCTTTAGCCAATATAATAAGATACCGAGGTGAGAAAAAAAACTTTATTGAGGCATTTGAGATAAAGCTTTCCACTGATTACGAGTCAGAAGGAGAAGATTTAAGCGTAATTGCCTGTGGACCTATGGTAGCAGAGGCAATGAGGGCAGCTTATATTTTAAAGGAAGAATACAGAATTGAGGTAAGAATACTAAATGTACATACAGTTAAGCCCATTGATGAGGAGGCAATGGTAAAAGCAGGGGAAGAAACGGGTGTGATAATAACAGCCGAGGAACACCAGGTGGGTGGTTTTGGAAATATTGTTGCTGGAGTGATAGCCCGGGGTAAGAGATACCAGGCGCCATTGTTAATGGAGATGGTGGGAGTGGAGGATAAGTTTGGTGAATCCGGAGCACCCTGGGAGTTGATGAAAACATTTGGATTAACAGCCGAGCATATTGCCCAAAGAGCTAGAAAATTATACCAGCGAAAGAATGGAGAATAACTTGCATCCAAGAGATTTTTAGATAGAATTTGGGGAGACTCCTAAAATATGTTTCGCTTGTCACACTTTTTGAAACCGCCAAAGTGTGGCTTTCAAATATAAAAGCTGCCTGCGAAATAGTGGTAGACCCCGAGGACCATGCAGAAGACCTTTTCTTCCAGTTTCCCAGGATGATAAGCAGAGAGTAGGCAATTTGCTGTGATTTGCTTGATCTACATAGGAAATTATATGGTCTACCGAAGGACATTTTCTGAAGAAGCCTTATGTAAAAGTGAGTGGTTAATTGGTGAGTGGTGAGTAGTGCCCCTCTTCCCATTGGGGAGAGGGATAGGGTGAGGGGAATTAACCATTTAACCAATTAACAAATTAACCAACAACAGCGACGGAAGAAATTGTCCTGAGGTATTACTTGACAGTAAAAGGAGATTGTTATAGGATACAAGAAATAAGCTAGAACTATAAAAATTACACTATCAAAGGAAGGAAAAAGAGGAAAAAATGGGGGGGTATGTATATTTTTTTGCGCAAAATAGGGCTGAAGGCTCAGCTAAGAAGAGAAACCTTCTGGGAGGTAAAGGAGCCAATCTGGCCGAAATGGCTAATCTAGGTGTTCGAATACCGCCAGGTTTCACTATTAGCACTGAGGTATGTCGATATTATACAGCTAAACATGAATATCCGGATGATTTGGAAGAGCAAATAAAAGAGAATCTTAAGAAGGTAGAACAAGCCACCAACAGGAGGTTTGGCAGCAGACAAAGACCTCTTTTAGTTTCTGTTCGTTCAGGAGCAAGAATTTCTATGCCAGGGATGATGGATACTGTTCTTAACCTGGGATTAAATGATGCTTCGGCAGAAGGGCTGATTCAAGAAACAAATAATCTACGTTTTACTTACGATGCTTACAGAAGACTGATTCAGATGTTTGGTAGTGTAGTTTTAGGAATTCCGGGAGAGAAGTTCGAAGAACTCATTGAGAAGAAAAAGGAAGCTAAGGGTGTACAGAATGATATAGAGCTGACTGGGGAGGATTTAAAAGAACTGACGGATGAGTTTAAGGAGCTTACAGAAAAAGAAAAAGGAATTGAATTTCCTCAGGATTCTTCTGAACAACTTAGAATGGCCATAGATGCGGTTTTTGCTTCCTGGAATAATAAAAGGGCTATCAGTTATCGAAAAATTAATAAAATACCCGAGCACTGGGGAACAGCAGTTAATGTTCAGACAATGGTCTTTGGAAATATGGGAGATAGTTCCGGTACCGGAGTTGGCTTTACTCGAGATCCGGCTACGGGAGAGAAAGAATTGTATGGAGAATACCTGATCAATGCTCAAGGGGAAGATGTAGTTGCCGGGATACGGACCCCTCAGCCTTTTTCTACCTTGAAGGAGAAAATGCCAGCAATTTATGCGGAGCTGGTCGATATTACTGAGAAATTAGAGCGGCACTATCGAGATGTGCAGGATTTTGAGTTTACAATAGAAAAGGGCATCCTCTTTATGCTTCAGACCAGAACTGGCAAGAGAACCGCCCAGGCGGCAATAAAAATAGCCTCTGATATGGTTGAAGATGGATTGATTGACAAAAAAGAAGCTTTGATGAGAATAGATCCCGCTCAACTAGAGCAACTCCTACACCGGCGTATTGATCCCCAGGCAAAACTAGAAGTACTTGCCAGCGGGCTTCCAGCTTCTCCAGGAGCAGCCACGGGGGTAGTTGCTTTCACAGCGGATAGAGCTGTAGAATTAGTTGAACAAGGAAAAAAAGTAATCCTTGTTCGTACCGAGACTTCTCCTGAGGATATCCACGGGATGGCTGTGGCTGAAGGAATCCTTACGGCAAGAGGGGGGAGGACTTCCCATGCTGCTGTAGTGGCCAGGGGGATGGGTAAGTGTTGTGTGGCTGGTTGTGGAGCCATAAAAGTAAATGAAAAAGAGAAAGAATTCAAAGTAGATGGGTTTATGTTCAAAGAGGGTGATTTTATCAGTCTAGATGGAAATACAGGAAGAGTAATAAAAGGAAAAATATCTACCCTTAAACCTCAGTTAAGTGCAGAATTTGCAGAACTTATGAAATGGGCAGATGAGATAAAGACTCTTGGGGTGAGAGCTAATGCAGATACTCCCGGGGACGCCAGGTTAGCACGTGAGATGGGAGCAGAGGGAGTAGGGCTTTGTCGGACTGAACATATGTTTTTTGGAGAAGAGAGACTCCCTTATGTTCAGCAGATGATTTTAGCTGAAAATAAAGAAGAGAGGAAAAAGGCTCTGGAAAAACTAGAGCCAATGCAGAAAGATGATTTTAAAGGAATTCTAAAAGAGATGGAGGGTTTACCCGTCATTATTCGCCTACTAGACCCACCATTACATGAATTTTTACCCAATTATGAAGATCTTCTTGTGGAAGTAATTGAATTAAGGATGGAAAAGACTGACCAAAAACAACTGAGAGAGAAAGAATCTCTCTTAGAAAAGATAGTAGCCCTAAGAGAGATAAATCCTATGTTGGGACACCGGGGTTGCAGACTGGGGATAACCTTTCCTGAGGTTTATAATATGCAGACAAGGGCAGTCTTTGAAGCAGTAGCAGAGTTGACTGCAGAAAAGAGGAGTGTTGAGCCCGAGATAATGATTCCCCTTGTCATTAATGAAAAAGAATTAGCTATTCTTCGAAAAGAAACTGTTCGAATAGCTGAAGAAGTAATGAAAGAAAAAAAGGTGAGGTTTGAGTATAAAATAGGAACAATGATTGAGTTACCGCGTGCTGCTCTCTGTGCAGATAAAATTGCTCAACAGGCAGATTTCTTTTCTTATGGTACCAATGATTTGACGCAGACTACTTTTGGTTTTAGCCGAGATGATGCAGAGGCAAAATTCATTCCTATTTATCTTGAGGATAAGATTTTGACAGATAATCCTTTTGAAATACTTGACCAGGACGGGGTAGGACAACTAATAGAGATAGGAACGCAGAGAGGTCGTAAATCAAATAAGAATTTAGAAGTAGGTATTTGTGGGGAACATGGGGGGGAGCCTTCTTCGGTTAAATTTTGCCATCGTATAGGGCTGGACTATGTTAGTTGCTCTCCCTATAGAATTCCTATTGCTCGTCTAGCTGCTGCTCAAGCGAAACTAGAGGAGGATATGGTCCAAGAGGAAGCCAGAGGCAGATAAGAAAAGGGGATAAATTATGATAGCACAAGGAATAGCTATAATTGGAGGAATTCTGGCAATAGGTCTGTTTTTGGGGTGGTTAAGTTTTCGAATAAAGAGATTTAAAGCAATCCCTTTTGTTGTGGGGCTTTTGCTTTTGCTATGGGGAGCTTATTTAATATTTGATTTCAGAAGTGTTTTATAGCAAAGCAGTGACATGGGGGAGGTGCCAGAGCGGCCAAATGGGGCGGGCTGTAAACCCGTTGGCGTTGCCTACGTTGGTTCGAATCCATCCCTCCCCACCA
>JAUWRE010000022.1 GCA_030610725.1 Candidatus Aerophobota bacterium
CAAATACTCCTGCTATCTTTGTCTTGCCATCAATTTTACTCAATTGCTCAGATGATTTCATTGCTCCATTCAACTCAATTAGGACGCAAATTTTCGCAAAATAAATCAATGAGGACGCAGACCCACGCAGATAAACAAGATAAATAAAAAATATTAGACTTTGAACCTTGAACTTGTTTTCTGATTACTTTTTTAATCTGCATTCATCCGCGTTCAAAAGGACTTTCTATAACTTCTGGCTCAAAACTAAGGCTTAGTGAAAATTCAATTTCTAAAAGTTTTAGTGATTCTTTGAAATTAGTTTTTAATACTTAAATCTTCAATAATCCGTGTTTATCAGCGTCCAAAAAGGAAACTCCTATACTATCAAGGTATTAATCCATATTCTCTATAATCTTCTTAACGGACAGAAAGGCAGGGGAATCCCCTGGTAGGCCAAGTAAAGATTTTCCCTCTAGTATGTACCCCTCAACATTTTCATCATAATCTATCTTGCCTATATGTTCTAGTCCCAGTTCCTTGACTGATTCTTCTAGACTATTAGAGAATTTATAATTGGAAACAATATAGAAATTCTTGAATTTGATTCCGATTTCTCTGGCAACTCCTAGTGACCTTCTCACATTATGGAAAGATTTTTTTGATGGATCGACTACGGCAACTATACTATCTATCTCCGACATTATTTTCCTATTCAGATGTTCCAAACCGGCTGGTGAATCGATAAGAGTATAGTCATAGTTTTTTGATAATTTAGGAATAATTGACCTCAGAATATTATTAGGCTGGCAATAACACCCTTCTGTCCATTTTGCTCCTAAGGAAAATAAATCAAAACCATCTCCTTCATACAAGCAGAGATGAAACATGTATTCAATTTGAACTGGCCTGGGTAAAGATTTCAGCTCATCATTTACTCTTCCTTTCTGGATATCAAAGAGTATGTCTGAGATAGTTTTTATTTCTTCTTTTTGTAAGTCTATCCCTACCATCTCTGCCAAATTCTCGTCAGGGTCTATATCCACAAGAAGTAAAGATTTTTTCTTTATCCAATATTTGGTCAATAGAGCAATGAAAGTAGTTTTTCCTGTTCCACCTCTTCCCGTAGAAACTATTGTTCTCATCTTTTCCTCCTTCGAGATTTAGTCACACTACCTCTCCCTAACCTTTTTTCTCTTTCTTTTTATAGGTAGCGATAGCTGTACTAGCTATGCCTCCCCTAAGAGTGAATTTAGCCTCAATAGTCATCTCTACAGGATCTAAAACAGCCACTAAATCTTCCAGAATTCTATTGACTACGTGCTCGTGGAATATTTCCACCTGACGAAAGGAGTAAAAATAGTACTTTAAAGACTTTAGTTCTATGCATAATTTACCAGGTACGTACTTGACGGTAAGGGTAGCCTGATCCGGAAGTCCAGAAAAAGGACAAACGCAGGTGAATTCGTCGGTAGTATGCTCCATGTGGATAGGGCGATAATGATACTGATAAGGAAAGGTTTCAAGGATAGAGCGATCAATAACAGAAGGGTCGAAAGTATTCCCCACTGCTTTCCTTGCTTTTGCTTCGAGCTCAGAGGAGATTCGGTCTCCGTATATCATTCTACCTTCATCCTTCAACGTCTAAACCTCTTCCTTTAATATCGTCTCTATTTTGTCTTTTAAAGCCTTTTTGGGAACTACCCCCACTACCTTATCAATCACCTTCCCGCTGCGGAAAAACAAAAGAGTAGGAATTCCCATAATACGATATTCTCCAGCAATAGTAGAGTTTTCATCAACATTTAGTTTCCCCACTTTAATCTTTCCCTCATATTCCTTGCTAATCTCTTCTAATACTGGTGCCATCATATGGCAGGGAGCACACCACTCAGCCCAAAAATCAACTACTACAGGAAGCTCTGAATTTATGACCTCATCCTTCCAGCTTTGCTCTTTCAAAGAGATTATCTCTGACATATTTTCTCCTTTACTTCTTTTTTTACCTCTAATTGATAATGGTTTTCATTCTTACTATAGTTAAATGCTAGAAGGTCGTCAAGTTCTACAATGTCCTTTTTTGACCTTTTGGCAAATTACTATATGGTAATTATGAATAAACAATTATAGCAAAAGTTGCAAAAACTTCAACTAGCCCAAAAAGAAAAAGTTGCACATAATAAAAATTTGTATTATAATATAGAAAATGTTCTATATAGAAAACTTTTGATAATTAAGCTGATTTTGTAGAATATCAATCTAAATTGATAAAAAGAAGGGGGGAAGACTTTAATATGAAAAATCAAGAAAAAAAAGAAGCGAGTAAAAAGATTATAATGGAAAAGGAAAAGATAGATGTTGCTAAAGTTTTTGGCATACTGGGAAGTAAGGTGAGATTACAGATATTAAAGATAATCGCCAATGAGGAAAAGTGCGTAAACTTTCTTAGTAAAAACTTGAAACTCTCGCAACCCACAATTTCCTATCATCTAGGACTCTTGCTCAATTTCGGTTTGGTCGAACAATTCAAGAAAGCTCAATGGGTAAGATATAGACTAAACAAAAACAGGCTAGCAGAATTAATGGGTGATTTTTCCAAGCTATATGGAATTCTGAAACTTCAAAAAAACAGCTAACTACTCACGGCAAAGATCGCCGAGTACACAGAGATGAAGCAAAACTAAAAACTCAAAGCGCAAAGCTTTCCTTCAATTAAAAAAAGAAATGGTGACTGTAGGCTAGCCCTTTAAACGTAAATACTCAAATGAACCACGTCGTTGCGAGGAGTCCTGAAAGCCTTCAGGACGACGTAGCAATCCCAAAAAACTGAGATTGCTTCGGGACTTTGTTCCTGGCAATAACAGGAAGGAACGTATTTCACTAAACATTTACAAATACTTGCAAGAACCTATAGGCGTAGACTAAGCAAGTGCAAGCTAAACCCTAGCCTGAGAATTCTCCTAAAGACTTAATCTGATTCTTGTTTTCCTCATAACAAAAAGCGGGGATAGGCAGAGTAGTAAAATCATTAGCCTCCCTCTGAAAATCCTTAAGCTGAGTGGTCTCTTGAGTGATAGCGTTAAGTAGGACCATATCCCTAAATTTTCTAGGGAAATGATATTCTTCGATTTTTTCCAAAACATCTCGATAGCTGGCCGGACCAGTTGTCTTGATAGCAGCATTAACCTCTCCCAAGCCAGAGTGAACCATTACTCTCAAGTTCATATTATGGTAGGCTTTATCTATTCCTTCCAGGAGATTGTCAAAATAATTTCGCCATCTAACCTGGTCTTGAGAATTCCACAAAGAATCCCAGAAAAGCCAGGTACAAGCAATAATAGCCATACCAGGAACCCCACGGGAAATAAAAAGCCAGGGAAAACCCAGATGTACCAGCTTGTACCATAGATACATAGGGTCTCTCCACATCCACTTCCCATAGACAGATGGTAATTCTCTAAAATAGTAGCTTATGAGAGAATCTTGTTGTCGGAAAGTATCTAAAAGAGCGTTTTGGATGCGGATTCCTGTTCTTTCCATCATCCCTGCGTCCAATTCTTCTGTCTTGAGGGGATTAAAACCGAGTAAAACTTCTTTTTCTTCTTCTCGACCTACATAGAGCACTGCCTCTAAAGGAAGGTTCCTCCTCTGGATATTCTCAAAGATCTCTGCCTGAAAGACAAGAGAAAGAACATTCTCTCCTGGACAGGGAATAACTATACCTCCTCCAGCTTTAGTGCGAAGGAGAAACATCTCCAGATTGTTGCCTTCTACTCTTGTATCCCTTCCTATCACTGCGCTTTTAGAAACAGAGGTAGACAGGAACAAATCTCGAAAAAGATTTCTCACGGCATAGATATTATCAGGATAAGGAAGCCGCAGTGTGATATGAAAAAAATTGATTATCCTTTCCCCTGTTCCTTTAGGAACAATTTTTAAAAGAAGACTATCACCAGTGAGCTGAGAGATGACATCCCGGTAGGCTTTCTCTAGTAATTCGTACCCTTCTGCTTTTCTTCCTTTCCCTTCTTCCCGCCGTCTCTCCTTAAAATAGTCTCGCAAATACTGGTACCTACGCAAAGGTTCAGCCCTTGAGGGATCATTGTCTAGCCTCCTATAAATCTCTTTTGCCTCATTTAAGGCTTTTACTAATTCTGAATCTTCTCCTCTTTGCCAGAAAGAGGCAACGACCTTTCTTGTTCGTCCTACTATCCTTAAGTGAAGATAATTTGTGAAATTAGCCAGAAGGGTCTGAGGACGAAGGAGAATGATAATCCAAAAGAACTTAAGGGCTAAAACCAGCATTAAATAGAGAAAGAGTCCTCGAATACCCTGATTTCTTAAGCTCCTCCCACTCCCACTTAGAACCTCCTGAAAGTAAAGAGAACTAAAATATGCATGCTCTCTAGAAATAATCTCTTGAGTCAAATGCTGCAGCTCACCATCAGAAAGAGGAAATTCACTTTCTGGCTCAAAAATTTCATACTTTACTGTGTGCCAGCCGCGCGAAAATCTGCCAAAGAAATTCTCTGTCTTTTCGGTCCAGGCAAACCAGGCACCTCTCTTTCCCCTGCCCTGATTAAATCCGGGCAGGACCAGCACAACTCTTCTCTTGTGTTTACTTTTTACAGACCAACTAGGCATCCTTTACTCACCCCCTCACCTTAATCCTCTCCCCCAAGGGGAGAGGAGGCTGTTACTCTTGTCCATAAACTACGAACAATAGACTATTTACTTTAGTTTTGCGTTTTTCGCTTTGTTGCTTTTTGTTTTCACTATCCGCTATACGCTATTAAATAATTTCCTTAGTTATCTCTGAGATAAAGCTCCGATAGCTCATAGAATCCATAAAGACTACCTCAGCCTTCATCTCTTTTATCTCAATAAGAGAAGAAAAATAAGGATTTTCTTCTATTCTTTTCCTCAACGTCTGAAGAAGTCCCTCTCTTTCTTCTCCTCCTAATTCACCTTTCATAGTTTCCATCAATTTGTCGGTTATGTAGTGCTGAAGCATTATCTGCTGAATAGTAGGCCAGACAGTTTCAAAACCTCTTAATTCAGCGATGCTTTCTGGATCAGACAAATATTTCTTAAACTTTTCCGGCTGCTTTCTTAAAACATCATATTCCTCTTTAGCCACCTCTAAGGTATCCTTCTTTATCTTCTCTACCCGACTTTTAAAATCTTCAATTTCGGCTAGTTTCTCTTCCTTTTCTAATCGGGAAAGGTCCCTATCTTCCACCTCCATCTTCTCTCTTTCCAGACTCCTCAAAATCAAGTCTATACCCGGACCTATCATCTCCGAATATGTCCCATACTGATAAGTCATCATCGGACTTCTAAAAATCTGAGACTTTATAATTTCCTCCATTCTTCCTTCATCCCAGAGCTTTTTAAAATAGGAACCAGAGAAAATTTCCTCCATCTCTTCTTCGTTTTCAATATCTATTAAAAGACTTTTTTCAAAGTCAAAAAGCTCTCCTCTCCATTCATCAACTACGGAGGTAACGTCTCTAGCCAGTCTTTTTGTCCCCTTTCCGTCGTAGTCATATTCAATCCAGGATTCTCTATCATTAGCTATGAAATTGAAGTCAATCTCAACTACCTGGTAATATCCTCCGTAGGCTCCGGCAAGAAGCTGCAACCCCCTCCTATAGAGACTATCAATAGGAGCGCTAAATACCATATGAGCGGCAAATTTTTGCAGTTGAGTAAAGTCTATCTTATGAGTATGGACTAAAGGGGGTGGCAGTTGCCAGAAGAGTTCTCTTTGGGGAAAGATAGGTAAACCTTCACCAAATCTATAAACCTTCACTCCTCTTGAAAAAAGAGGAGCCTTCTGGGTAATCGTCTCTTTCACTCCCCACCTTAAATAAGTACCAATGGTAACCTCATCCGGCCCTACTACCTTAAAACTCAAAAGACAAGCAAAGCTAAATAAAACTAGACCGGAAAAAGCAAAACTTCGCTTAAGATTTACCCCAAAAAAACTGAAAAAATGAGAAATTTTCTCATAGACTTTTTTTGTGCTTATTCCCTGACAAAGAAGACGTTCTACTTTTAACATAAGTTCTTCTATTCGTTTTTTCTGTTGATGCTCGCTTCTTATCTTCAGACGTCTCAAGAAGACTGCCTTAATTGCCTTTTTTCCCTTTAAAATATCGAGTTTTGCCCTGCCAAAAAGGTAATAAAGCCCATCATAAAAATCACCTAAGTTTTCTCCCCTCTCATAGGGTATTCCTGGATTATCTCCCAGATGAAAGTTTCCCGTAGTATTCCTTAAGCTCTCAAAACCTTCTTCAATACTCTCCAGAAGCTTCACTCTTTCCCTTTTTCCTTTTGCTTTCTTTAAAGAATCGAAATTGGAATAAATCCTTTCCCGTATTGAGGAAGTCCTTGCCAAAAAATCTCTCAAATTCTTTGCTTTCTGCTTAAAACCCTCCCCTAAGAGACTCAATCTTAAATCAAAATTATGATTGAGAGAGGGGAAAAATTCCTTTTTAGATAAATCTGGTGTGGCTATTTTGAGGGGAACCATCTGAAAACCTTCTAGGTAGTGAAGAAGTAAATCATTTTTTAGCTGATCAAGCTTAATTATTACTCCTTCAAGAAAAACCTCGGCCTTAGCCCTTTGGCTGAGGCTTCTCAATAGCTCTTCCAAACGCCCGGACCAATCCTGGATAAAATCATAATTTACGGGAGGCTTGTGTAAAATCTCCTGCAGAAGGTTTTCTACAGTCCCTATTTCTATGGATACATTTTCTTCCTCAGCCGCTGCCCTGATATTTTTCAAGCACTTTCTGATTTCTTTGCTAAAATATTGCTGAGAACTCCTGCCAAATTGCTGAAAAATCTTAGTATATTGAGAACGGAAGTTAGCCCGAATCCATCTTTTAGTTCCCAGGAAATTCCTTATGAAAGAAAGGGCCGGAACAAAAGCAATGACAATTCCTTGAAAAATCTTACCCAGGATCTCTCCCAGAATATTCTCCAATAGAAGGCTTGCTGGAACCCAAAACCAGGGAAAATTAAAGATTGTCCAGTAGATGAAGTAACCCACTGCACAGGCAGCAGTAAACCTCAAAAAAATTTTGAGTTTGTAAATACCCCAGAAATGAGAATCCTGAATTTCGAAGTTCTGTTCAAATCTTTTGACCAGATCGATATCTTCTGGATCGCTTTCCCCCGGACTGATAAGAACTCTTGAAATCCAGGGAAGGTCGGCTGGACCACTCGATTTCTTATCATCAAGCCACGCCCTGAAATATTTTTCGCTTAATTTTATGGGAGCAGAAACAACTATGCTCCCCTTGTCTTTCTCCAGAGGATGAGGAATCCTAAAATACTCGATAATATGGCTAATCACCCTCTTCTCCCTTGTAGTCAAGCCCAACTACCCTCAATTGTGCCTCAAGGCTAGCTAAAGTCTGCTTGGCTCGCACTACCAGATCTTGCTGAAAAGACTCTGTAGTTACTCCTTCTAAGCCGAGTACATCCGGTCCCAGTAAAATCTGGGGAATTCTGAACATCATACCCCCGATATAGACACTCTCCTCAATTCTAATATCTCGCTCTACCTGAGGCAGGAAAAGGAAAGCTCGGTCAAATTTCTCTTCCATAGTCCTTTGACCCAGTTCCTTTATTCTATCCCTGATGCGGGTAATTTTCTGCATACGCGGATCATGCCAGAGCAGCTGTTCTCTGTATAATGGCCCTTCCAAAGGATTGTGGTCATTAATGAAACTTCTCAGCTTCCTCCACCAGCTAACACTGCTCTCTAGCTGATTGAGAGAGGCGAGTTTAGTATCAGAAAGATAAATATGAGCCATAAGGAGAATCCCTCCGTAAGTAAAGGCTAAATCTGGCCAGTGGGTAAATTCACAGGTTTCGTGCGCATCATAAACCCAACTTGCTCTCCCTCCCAGAATTTCCTTGTAATGAGCCTGGTTAGAACGAGTCAACACATCTTGCGCCTCAAGACTGTTCCTTCCCTGAGCACTGTTTCTATCACTTAAACCCCAGGGATTGCGCAGGCCCGGCTGAGCCCATCCTCCCTCTAGAAGCGGAGCATTAACGGCCATTCCATCCCGAGTTACTGCTCCCCGAGTCTGATTATCGAATCCGGCCGGGTCAACCACTGGATCAAAAAGAATAGTCCCTCTCTCTAGAAGTCTGTAACGTTCCTCGCCCGGATGGGCCAACTGGAGAATTCCCTCCAGGACAGCTCTGGCCAGCCGTGATTCTCCTCCGTGCGTACTGGCCAAAACCAAAATTTTAAACTGAGGATTCTCGCTGTTTCCCAGTTGAAAAGTATATTTGGGAAGAATCTTCCTGCCTATATTGAATCCTTTGCCACCATCAATATTTTCTACTTGATGAATCTTAATCTCACTATTTCCTTCTTTGCGGCAAAGTTTATTAATGTTTTCTATCTCTTCTAACTCTATCTCAACAAACTTCTGAAAAGAGACAAACTTCGTCTGGACAATCTTTGCCTCAGTGATAGTATCAATGTCTATTAGTTCTGATTTAACCGGAGGACGCCAGGAGCTAAATCTGTTCTTCCGGGTAAGATATCCATCAATGATCCTATCGGCCTGACGATCAAGTTTTTCTCTTCTTCGTTCCTTCAATGATCTAATTTTTTTCACTCTATATTTCAAGCTATCAACGGACTTTAACACTCTAATTCCTCCATTAATCCTCTTGAATTATCTAGGAAACTATACCGGGGTTTTCTTATAAATAGCTCATAGTTCATGGCTCATAGCCTAATTCCTTACTCTCTTTAACTTGATAGTATAGGAATTTCCTTTTTCCCCTCACCTCAATCCTCTCCCCACGGGGGAGAGGGAAGGGAGAGGGGGGTAAATTCAGCTCTTTCGAACTTTGTTTTGAATTTCCTATGAGCTATGAGCTAATTTGAGCCATCAGCTATTTGGATTTCACTGCTGAAATATACTTGGAATAATATAAATCATAATATTCATCTTTGGGTCGGCCATCTTTGGTAAACATTGAATCTCTTTCAATGTAGAGATTTATCTGCCTGATTTTCACTCCGTATGTTCTCTCAATGTAATCTAGCCAGGGAGAGACTAAAAGGTATTCCTCTATTACCCGGGAAGCAAATTCTTCTATCCAGCGATAAATGTATTTCTTCACTGTCGCTTCCCTTTTCTTCCGATATCCTTCCTCTTCTTCAAACCACTGAGGAGTAAATTCCTCAACTTTATTGATAATAATACTTTCATCCGCCTTAAGAGGAGTGTCTTTAACCAATTCATAAACTGCCCTGTAATCTCCCGTTTCAAAAGCCTGAGCCAAAAGCTTATCAAAACGCACTTTATCGTCCTC
>JAUWRE010000189.1 GCA_030610725.1 Candidatus Aerophobota bacterium
TCAGATGCTCATAACTCTTTACATTCAGTTCCGTAGTAGCCGTTGTTCTTCTCCCTTTTTGATGGGGCCTGCAAATGGCTCAGGCAACCAGGAATTCTCTGTCGGCAGCAGAAGTTGAGTTCGTCCTCCTCAAGCAATGCGGTCACTTCTGGCAAGAATGTCCTGACCAGTTCTTTTGCCGTGTTCAGGCCCTCCTCGAACAACCTCCGGCACGGCAATATGGTATTTCCTCCTTACCAATATTTGAAGGATTGCGATGTTACGAACAAAGACCTTGAAAAAGCCCTGGTTTATCGTTTTGCCTGGTTTGACTCTTTTATAGCATCGAGCACTTTTATCACCTCTAGACATTCTTCCCCAGAGGCAATCATTTTCTTATCCGCTTCAAGAATAGCAGATACAAAATGGTGATAGGAAGTCTCCAGAGAATCTTCAGAAGGAAGCTGAATAGACATCGTCGTTGATATTCCTTCTTCTTCTCGAAAGAGCGTAAGGAATGATTATTCCCTTAACCATTCACGAAGACGGCTGAGGCTCTTTTTTATATCTTGCATCGGATCATGGTATTCTGGCTCATGCTCAATACTTAGGTAACCATCATAGCCAATCTCTCTTAAAGCACTGATCACAGCAGGGATGTTAACTATGCCATCTCCCAGAGCGCAGGTTTCATGTGCACCGGCTGCCTTTATGTCCTTCAGGTGAACGTGAAATACACTTTTCCCTAATTCACGAACGGCCTCACTGGCATCTATGTTAAAAGTGGCAAACCATCCCGTATCCACGCAGGCCCCAAACCAATCTTCTCTATCTCCAATCAATTCTTTAATCTTCTCAGGAGTTTCTCTATCAGGATGATTCTCAAAAGCAAGGCGAATTTTATGTTCTTGACAAAGTGAGTAAGCTTTTTCCAAGAGTTTTTCGTTTAGACTACCAGCCAGAACCTTTGCTCCCATTGCCTGAGCCAATTGAAAACTTTTTTCTACCTCCTCTTCTGAGTTGCCAAATCCACCAGCATAGGAACATACTGAGAGATTAAAGCTCTTTAATATCTGCTTGGCTTTCTGAATCTGCTCCTGAGTAGCCCTATTATAATTGAGATGAGCTACCCAGAGCTCAATCGTCTTAAATCCAGCATCTGAGATAATCCTCATTATTTCACTAAACTCTTCTTCGAAGCTATCTCCATGAAAAAGGTGCTGGGTAGCCTCATCCGCCTCACCCCAGTTAAATGGCTTCAAGCTATAATCCAGGGCCCGTCCGACGAAGTTTGCTGTCACAAAAGAAATTTTGTCCTCGATAACTTGCATTACTGCCTCCTTATTTCTTGTGAAGTAATATCAGGAACGAAGATAACCTTTCCGGATTTACCACTAACAAAAGTCGAAAAAGCCTACTGCAATAACCTTTACTATCACCCACCCTTTAGCGACTTTTGGACGGGGAGTTTGCACGACTTTCACCCGACCGTTTCCTAATAATCTTACTGCAAATATAATTTATCCTTCATTCCTATCTAAAAATGCCTTTATTTTCAAACCAGATTTTGTTTTGGAATTTGTTAACAATAGCAACTCACTAAACACTGCCAAGATACGCCTCACTACGCTCGGCATATCTCGTATCTCGCCCCCCGCCCTTTCCCCTTAGGCAGAGAGAACTTTTCTTTTTACCTTACCTACCATTCACAAAATTTTTTGAAATTCCTGTACTACAATATATACAGAAGAAAAAAGCTGTCAAACCTATCTATCCTCAAATCTCTTTATACTGAGTAATATTCCTATCCCAGCAAAGAACATTATGGTGGAACTTCCTCCATAACTTATTAAGGGAAGAGGCACACCGGTAACAGGCATTATCCCTACCACCATACCTACGTTAATGAAAATCTGCAAAAAGAGCAAAATAACTATCCCTGCACCCACTAATTTGGCAAAATTGTTACTTTCCTGACGGGCTATTTTCATTCCTCTAGCAATAATTATAGAATAAAGTCCTAAGAGCAATAAAATTCCTATAAATCCCCATTCTTCCCCTACAGTAGCAAAGATAAAATCGGTAAAGGGGCGCGGTAAGAAACTGAGCTGAGTATGAACAGCCCCACCCAAACCTTTACCCGTCAACCCCCCTGAACCCAAAGCAACCTTAGACTGTAGAATATTCCATCCTGCCCCCAAAGGGTCTCTCCCTGGATTTAAAAAAGTGAGGATGCGCGCTTTCTGGTAAGGATGAAGAAAGAAATAAGAAAGGGGAAGTAATAATGAACCTAGTCCCAGAATGGTAAATATTCTTTTCAAGGATATCCCAGCTAAAAACAACATCGCCAACCAGAGGGGAAAAAGAATAATGGCACTTCCCAGGTCTGGCTGGAGAGCAACCAGAATTAAGAAAATGAGAGTAAAGCAAAAAGAAAGAATTATCCCCTTCTTGCTCACTTTCTCCTTGCTAGCCAGGAGTCTAGCCAAAACAATAATAAGAATAAGCTTGGCAAACTCGGAAGGCTGAAAACCAAATGCCCCCATTCTAATCCATCTTTGAGCCCCATAGATGCCTTCTCCTTTGAGTAGAACAAATAGAAGAAAAAAAAGAATGATTCCATAGAAAAAGTAAGCTCCTCTTTGCCACAAACCAACCCTAAAAAAAGAGAGAAGAAACATAACGCCGATTCCTACACATACCCAGCTTACCTGATGAAAAAGATAATAGGTCTCACCAGAAGCAACAATTGTCCATAAATGGAAAATCCCGCCCAATGCCAGGACAATAGTAGCTAACAAAATAATCCTATCATATTTTTGAGAAATGAAAGAAACTTGCATTCTTAATTTATCCTGTTTATC
>JAUWRE010000104.1 GCA_030610725.1 Candidatus Aerophobota bacterium
ATTAATTTGCCTCTTGGCCGTTACGAAATAAGAATAAGAGCAGAAGATGGGACTATTGTCCAGGATAGTGAGAAGGAGCTTGTTACTTTTACCTCCAGAAGAACAGGGGGAACAGGATATGAGATTATTCCCGGAAATAGATGGACAAGGAGAGAAGCCTGCGATGACCCCAGCTGGTTAATTTATGCCGCGGGGAAGAATACTCTTTACTTCAGTCCCTTTATCCAGGATGAATATAATGAACTTTACTATAACAAGTTGCTGGATCCCCAGAACCCGGGAAGAGAGGAAAAATGGAGATGGGTTCATATTCAGGCTATTAAAGACGTAACCCTCCTCTTCTCAAAGGGAAAAGAGACTCTCCAGAGAATAGTAAGAGTTCCTTATTATGTGGAGCAAATCCCGGGCCCTGAATTAGGATACGAAATTGTAGAATTTAACCCGGAGGAAATGTTTGATAGACAAGCTACTTTTGAAGGATATAAGCTTGACCTTGTACCTACTCTAGAAAAGGCAAGCTATGAAATTAATCTGGAAAAAAGGGAAGGAGAATTCTTCCAGGGAGGTAGAAGAGAGGTGCGCTTGGTGAAAAAGGAGAATACGCAATCACTATACATTTTCTCCATATTTCCTCTCTTGGTGGGCGCAGTAGTATTTGTAACGAGAAGAAAGAAATTAGGGTCTTAGTTTGAGTGCTTCATCTACGATCTTCAGAGCACAGTATTCCCCACACATAGTGCAGACATCAGATAAGTGAGGTTTACTTGTGGCACGCATTTTTTGGGCTAAAGCTGGATCTATAGCTAGCTCGACTTGTTTTTTCCAGTCCCTTTTTTTTCTCATCTCAGCCATCTTTCTATCCCAGTCCATTGCTCCTTTAACTCCTTTACTTATATCTCCTATATGAGCAGCAATTCTGGCAACTACTACTCCTTGCCTCACATCTTCCAAAGTAGGAAGTCTTAGATGCTCTCCGGCGGTCACATAACAGAGAAAGTCCGCTCCGCTACTGGCGGCGTAGGCACCCCCTATAGCAGAAGTGATATGGTCATAACCAGGAGCGATGTCAGTAACCACAGGACCCAGAACATAAAAAGGAGCACCATGACATAACTTCTTTTCCAAAAGAATGTTTGCCTCTATCTCAGAGAAAAGAAGATGACCAGGTCCCTCTACCATTACCTGTACATCCTGTTCCCAGGCTCTTTTTGCCAGCTCCCCCAAAAGAATTAACTCCTGAATCTGAGCTCTATCAGTAGAATCAGCTAAAGAACCTGGGCGAAGTCCATCACCCAAACTCAAAGTGAGGTCATACTTTTTGGCGATTTCTAGGAGTCGGTCATACTCCTCATAAAGAGGATTCTCCTCATCATTAGCCACCATCCAACAGGTGAGAAAAGCTCCTCCTCTACTCACTATATCGGTAACTCTGCCTTCTCCTCTAAGACGCTCTAGAGTCTGCCTGGTAAGACCGCAATGGACAGTAATGAAATCAACACCGTCTTCTGCCTGGCGTTCGATTACCTGGAATATTTTGTCCTTCTTCATCTTTATTAAGGCACCCTCTTCAGCGATGGATTCTGTAGCTGCCTGATAAATAGGAACCGTTCCCAAGGGGAGAGGACAAGCTCTCAGAATCGACCGACGTATCTTATCTAAATCTCCTGCCGTGCTAAGGTCCATCACTGCATCTGTACCAGCCTCAATAGCTATTCTCAACTTCTCTAGCTCGTGGTCAAGAGCTACATAGTCAGTAGAGGTGCCAATATTGGTATTTACTTTAGTTTTGGTCTTTTTTCCTATAGCTTTACAACAAGTTAAGCTGTGTTTCACATTCTTGGGAATAATTATCTCTCCCTGAGCTAAGTTATCTCTAATAAACTCAGGGGCTAAGCCTTCTTCTTTAGCTACCTCTCTCATTTCGGGAGTAATTCTTCCCTTTTTTGCTTCAGTTAATTGACCCATTATAATCTAAACTCCCTTCTCTAGTTTTCCTCTTCTATTTCCTCTCCCCGGGTATTTGCCTCTAATAAAGCCTGATGAACCATGTCTTTATTCACCGGGAAGGGGAGTCTATGAACATTGCTTTCCTTCTTACAAATCTCTTCAGCTAATCGTACTAAATTCTTCTCATTCTTTACAAAACCTAATCTCTCCAGGGTTAAAGGCAGGCCCAAAAGAGAATAGAATCTTAAAAGCCCTTTTATCTCTTCCTTGCTGCGTTTTTCTAAAATTAACATCATTACTACCCCAAAAGCTACCTTTTCTCCATGCAAGCTTGTGCGTGTCTCTGTAAAATTAGTCATAGCATAATTGAAAGCGTGTGCCGCAGAACTACGGCATCTTCCCCTGCCCAACCCACCTATCAAGCCAGTCAAAAGAATATTAACCTCTATAATCTCTTCTAACTCTGAAGAGCATCTTTCCCGTTCTACATCTCTTTTCGCTCTCAGTCCTATGCTTTTTACCAGGTCATAAGATTTCTTAGAAAGGTCCAAGGCCACTTGAGTAGCAAGGTCCTTCTTTATTCCCTGGGTGGAGATTTTTGCCTCATACCACTTAGCCTGGGCATCTACCATTCCGGCTGAAAGTAATCTTACCGGAGCTTGCGCAATTATCTCTGAATCTATCAGAGCCAGATTTGGATTTCTTTCCAGGTTCAAACTCTTTAAATAGACTCCTTCTTTGCTGTAAAGAGGAGCAATGAATGACCAGGCAGAACAGGTAGCAGCACTGGTAGGAATGGTTATTATGGGAAGACGCAGCTTAACACTAGCTGTTTTGGCTGTATCCAGGGCCTTTCCTCCTCCACAGCCCACCATGACATCTATATCTTTGTCCCTGGCCAAAGCAATAACTCGCTCTATCTCTTCGGCGCAGCATTCTCCTTTGAATTCCTCAAACCTTCCCTTAAGATTGGTTCCCCCTAAATTCTCAAGAAGAGTCTTTACCACCTTTGAATAGACTAATTCATCAGCCAAAAATAATGGCCTCTTGCCCAGAGGAAAGATGAAGTCCCCTATCTTTTTTGATATTCCCCTTTCTTGAATATATCTACCCGGTGCCAGAAAAAGATCAATCAACTTCTCCCTCTTTGTTCTTATCAAGTTAATCAGGACGCAGATTTTCGCAGATTACGTCCAAAAAGAAATTTCTATAACTTCTGACTCAAAACTAAGGCTTAGTGAAAATCCAATTCCTGAAAATTTTAATAATTCTTTAGTTAGTTTTTTAGCACTTAGCACTTAACACTTAAATAATCCGTGTTTATCAGCGTCCCAAAAGGAAATTCCTATACTATCAAGTTACCCCCCTCTCCCTTCCCTCTCCCCCATGGGGAGAGGATTGAGGTGAGGGGGAAAAGGAAATTCCTATATTATTAAATTAAGCCACGGGCTATATTTTGGTTTCCCTATCAGCTCTTTTGAACTTTGTTTTCAAGTTAATTAGGACGCAGATTTTCGCAGACAAACAAGATAAATAAAAAATATTAGACTTTGAACCTTGAACTTGTTTTCTGATTACTTTTTTAATCTGTATTTATCAGCGTCTCAAAAGGAAATTCCTATACTATCAAGTTAATTTAGAGCAAATCAGAAGAATCATAGACAGCTCTCTTGATGAAAAGCTAAAGCCGATTATGAGACAACTGACCCAGGCCCAGCAGAAAGAAGTATCCTTTATAGAAGTGGTAGGTGGGATTGGTTATATCTTCGGCATTATGGGGATCATTTTGTATTTTGCTAGCAAAAAAAAGAAGGGTGAAAAGAAGAATGCATCTACCCGAGATTGACAAATTTGCCCATCTTAAGTCGCCCTTACATTCGTGGGATGCAAGAGTAAAAATAGTCTCCATCTCTATCCTAATCCTCTCCATTGTACTTCTGGAAGATATTAGGGTGGCTTTTCTTGGACTTGTCCTGGCCATCATTTTAGTCTTCTTATCCAAAATTCCTTTCTCTTTTGTCTTCGTTCATCTGAGATGGGTTCTTTTCTTTGTTCTTGCCCTTTTTGTTGTCATCTCTCTGACCGTTCCAGGCAATCTTTTAATGAAACTCTCTTTTTTGAGCATCTCCCGGGAAGGGGTCAGACTCAGCCTTTTGATAAGTTTGAGAGCAATTAGCGCTGCCTTACTTATATTCCCTATGCTGGGGACAACCAGGTTTCATTTGACTCTCAAGGCTCTTCAAAAAATAAAGATTCCAGCTCAGCTCATTCAACTCCTTATGTTCACCTACCGATATATATTTCTTTTCCTGGATGAGGAAAAAAGAGTGTTTATTAGTGCCAACTCCAGGGGTTGGGTGAGAAAAACAAATCTTTCTAGGCTGAAAAGTATAGGAAGTCTGGTGCGGATGCTGTTAGTTCATAGTTTTGAGAGAACAGAGGGCATCAGGGATGCTATGGACTCCCGGGGCTATAATGGCAGAGTAAAAACACTGGATGAATTTACTCTTAGTGCTAAAGATTTTATTAAAGCATCCCTCATTATAGCTATTGCATTATTATTAAATCTTTTCAGGTGGATAAATTAGTGAATCGTATTTAGTGAATCGTATTTAGTGAATCGTGAATCGTATTTAGGTCTTCACCATTTCACATTCACCAATTCGATTCTTAGTGTTCTTAGCGTAATCTGTAGTAAAATATGATAAAGCTGAATGGTTAAGAAATGAAGAGAATAATAAAAATAGAGAATCTGGAATATATTTATCCTGATGGTACCAGTGCTCTTAAAGGGATAGATTTAGATATCTTTGAAGGCGAGTCCATTGGTCTCGTCGGACCCAATGGCGCAGGTAAATCTACTCTCCTTCTTCATCTAAATGGGATTCTTGGGGAAGGACCTGGTTCAATTGAAATTCTGGGCATGAAGGTGGAGGAAAAAAACCTTATAAAAATCAGACAGAAAGTAGCCATAGTCTTCCAGGAACCGGATGAT
>JAUWRE010000138.1 GCA_030610725.1 Candidatus Aerophobota bacterium
GAGGAGAAGTAACCTTTTTTCTTATGATTTTGCCTCTCCTCACTTCTACCAGTGATTCTACTGTTCCCTCCCCTCCATCAGCCATAGGCATCTTTATTATTTCTGCCTCAGGGAATACTCTCTTTACCCCCTTCTCTATAATCAGAGCTACTTCTTTGGCTCCCATACTTTCTTTGAAAGAATCAGGAGCAATAATAATCTTCATCTTCCCTTTCACTTTATAACCTGTGTTCCAATCCCTTCATCAGTAAATATTTCCAACAAAAGAGAATGAGACCTTTTTCCACTAATAATATGCACCTTATTCACCCCTTTTCTTAGAGCTATCTGGCAGGCCTTAACTTTAGCTATCATTCCCTTTTGTATTTCCCCTTTCTCTAACATATCCTCCGTCTGCTTTATAGATAAACCGGGAATAAGACTCTTTTCATCAGAAGGGTCTTTCAAGATTCCCTCTACGTCGGTAAGGAAAATCAACTTCTCTGCTTTTAATGCTGCAGCGATTTCCGCTGCTGCTGTATCAGCGTTTATATTAAGAGTCTCTCCTTTACTACTTACCCCTACCGGTGCAATAACAGGAATGAAACCTTCTCTTTCTAAAAGATCAATGAGAGCTGAGTTTATCTGCTCTATTTCTCCTACTAAACCCAGGCTCTTATCCTTGCATTTTCTAGCTATAATGAGCTGTCCATCTTTGCCTTCCAGTCCGATGGCTTTACCTCCAAATTGATTAAGAAGAGAGACTATTTCCTTATTTATTTTACCTACTAAAACCATCTCCACAATTTCCATAGTTCCTTTATCCGTGACTCGATTTCCTTTTATGAATTCAGGTTTCTTATTAAGCTTTTTCATCATAGTGGTAATAGCTTTTCCTCCACCATGGATAACCACCGGCTTTACCCCCACATACCTCATCAAAACTATATCTTCAGCTATTCTTCTCTTTAGATTCTTGTCTATCATAGCTTTTCCGCCATATTTTACAACCACGGTCTTGCCAGAAAATTCTCTAATATAGGGAAGTGCCTCTACCAGTATCTGAGCTCGATTCATAGCTTTTCCCACTTATTGCCCTCCTTTTCCAGAACAATAGCCACTTTTAAGGGATTTGTCAAGAAATGCCGAAGGACAATTTCTTCCGTCGCTGTATAGTAGCTTCTTATTTTTTCTACTTAGCTTCTCGTTTCGGGAAAAATATAAACTCGTCGCTTTGCTCCTCAAACAGTATATTTTTCTTTATCCTCAACTCGAAACTTCGTTAAGGTTGCTCCTATAAGGCTCCTTCAGAAAATGTCTTTCGGCAGCCGTGTAAATCTCTAAGTTTCTAAGTTGAGGAAAAACTTTTTTGCATTTTCCAGAGTTTTTTGAAATTCCTGTACTTCAAGATATGCATCAGCTCATCCCAGGAGAACTTGTTACCAGTTTTTCTAAGAAACTGATTGTAATTTATCAGAATTTAAAATTCCTGTCAAACACAGACAGATAAATAATCCTGGACATTTTTTAGCCGTATATAGTATGTAGTATATAGTATATCGAAAACGAAGAGTGCGTGAATGGTATTGTGTTATGTGTTTCAGAGTTTCTTACGATATACCATATACGATATACGACATACGAGCACGGTGACGGAAGAAATTATCCTGAGGTATTTATTGACCTTCCCCTTTTTTCTATTATGATAGAATAGTAAGTACTCAGTGAACCACGTCATTGCGAGCGTCAGCGAAGCAATCTCGGTTTTGCTGCTCGGAATAAACTCTGCAATTTCTGAGATTGCCACGGTTGCCTACGGCAACCTCGCAATGACAGGAAGAAACGCATTTCAGTGAAATATCTAGTCACTACTCTTCTGCTGGATTTTAACGGGGCTCACTAAATATTAAGATAGAATATGCAGGGACAGGGGGAGGATGCTCTTCCGCACACCCATAAAAAGTGCCTAGACCCAACAAAAAAGCCAAAAAAAGGAGCAGCAAATGAAGATAGACAGAGAAAATTTAGCCAGATTGGAGACTGAGTACAGAGGATACTTAAAGGGAGACAGACTGGAGCGGTTTTTTGATGATTTTGGAATAAAGCTTGCTGCCGGACATTGGTGTGCCGGTGATTTTGCTGACCGGTTTGCTCCAGTAGGCTACCTTAGTAATGAGCCCAACTTTAAAAGTGATGTTATATCCCAGATAGAACGAGTAGCACAGGCAGGAATGAAAGGAATTGAGTTTCACGAAGTAATATTTATTGATAGAAATTACAAAAAAGATGAGGTAGTAATTCAAAGGGCAAAAGAGGCTTTGGCTGAATATAAACTTATTCCTACCAATATGAATACTAATTTGTGGACAGACCCCAAGTGGAAATTAGGTGGGATAACCAATGTCAATAAAAGTATTCGAGAGGATGCCCTGGCAATAGCATTTCAGGGAATAGAGATTGCTAAAGAAATGGGTTGCACTAGTGTATCTTTATGGCCGGGCTCAGATGGCTGGGATTATAACTTCCAGGTTAATTATGGCCAGATTCTGGATAGATTCATTGAAGGATGCATAGCCATAAACAAAAAGGCTCACCAGGAAAACCTCATCTTTGGCGTGGAAGCCAAACTGCATGAGCCAAGAGAAGGAAATATAATAATTTCTACTACCCATAAAGCTGCTCTGGTAGCTCTAATGGTTAATCAGGAATGCGGGGGAACTAACATGGGAGTCTGTGTTGATTATGGCCATGAACAGATGTATGCCTCCGAGCCAGCGGATATGCTTTATACTTTGAAGAGAGTGAATGTGCCCCTAACCAATTTTCATATTAACAATGCCAAATTACACAGCAACGATGAAGACCGAATATCAGGCACAGGGGACAACTGGCGCCTGGCTGATTTTTGTTATGCTGCTATTGATACAGGCTATAAGGGCTGGTTCGGAGAGGACCAGTTTACTTATCGTATGCAGCCGGTTAAAGCTATGGCTCTGTCTAGAGAGTTATTTGCCAATATAATGAAAAAAGCTCTGCAAATTTATGCTGATAAAGAAGCTCTTGAGGTAGCTCAAGCGAGCGGGAAAGCAGAAGCCACTATAGATGTGGTTAAGGAGTATCTGATTTAAAAGGATAGGAGTCTGTCTATTCAGAGTCGGTTAATCATGCGGCTGGTTATTTTTTGTGAAATTCACTATCTCATCAGGTTCATCTATTATACGAAACAAATTGATATCCTCAGGAGAAATTTTTCCTCCGGCTAAAAGTGCTTTATCCATCCAATCTTTTAGACCTTTCCAATACTCTCTCCCTACCAGAATCACCGGGAAAGGTTTGATTTTATGTGTCTGTATCAATCCAATGGATTCGAAAAATTCATCCAGAGTACCGAATCCTCCCGGGAAGATAACAAAGGCGACTGAGTATTTTACAAACATAACTTTCCGTACAAAGAAGTAGCGAAAATCAAGGTAGGTTCCAATATATTTGTTCGGTTTTTGTTCGGCGGGCAAATTAATATTGAGTCCTACAGATACTCCTCCCGCTTCGCTGGCTCCTTTATTCGCTGCCTCCATTATCCCTCCTCCACCTCCGGTGACGACAGCATATCCTGCCTTAGTGAGCTTCGCTGCGGTTTTTTCTGCCTTTTTGTAATCACTATCATCAGGATGCGTTCTTGCTGAACCAAATATAGATACAGCCGGAGGTATTTTACTTAAAATTTCAAACCCGTCTATAAATTCAGCCATAATACGAAAGATTCGCCAGGATTCGTTTACTGTTAGCTCATCCACAAGATATCGTTCATCCATATCTATCTCCTCTCGGCTATATTGTCTTGCAAAGGACATTCTATATTGTCATTGCGAGGAGTTCTGAGAGCCTTCAGGGCGACGAAGCAATCCTGAGCGATCAAAATAAGATTGCTTCGCTTACGCTCGCAATGACGTAGTTCACTGGTATTTACTTTGCCTTATTTTAGTTCCAGGCTTTATTTTGTAGGTTTAACAATACACTGTAATTTGGTGAGTGTCAAATAATAATACTTTCTTCCGTTTTCTTGATGAACCAGGAATTATATATTCTACTGAAGGACATTTTCTGAAGAAGCCTTATAGGAGCAACCTTA
>JAUWRE010000088.1 GCA_030610725.1 Candidatus Aerophobota bacterium
ATACTTTTTCTCATAATACTACTTTCTAATTTTTCCTTGGGGCTGGGTGTCTATCTGAGGAATACCAAAGGTAAAGCAAACCAATTCTTTTTTGCTTTTGTTTTTTTCTTGACGATTTGGCTTTTGAGTAACTATTTGCAAAATGAGCCAGTTGGTCTGCCGCTAGCTGCTCTCTTTCTCCAGATAGACTTTGCTACAGCGCCTTTACTTGTTTATTTCTTTCTTTTGTTCTGCCTTAACTTCCAGCGAGTTCACCTCATCTCCTCCAGACCAAGAGCTCTCTTGGCTCTTTGCCTCCCGCTAATCCTCACTATCCTTTCTTTCACAGACTTAATCATTACCCGAATCAAAATCCTGGATGGCTCCATTCATTTCGACCTGGGAAGATTATACCCTCTATATACCGCCTGCCTCTTGGTTTATGCAAGCAGCGGATGTACGGATTTAATCATTAAGTGGCGAAGCTCTCAGGGCATTGAAAGAATGCAAGTATTTTACTTGTTGTTTGGTTTTTTACTTACCGCTTGCGTAGCTTTGCCAATAAATTTATTTTTTCAATCAGCGCTTACCATCAGACTCTTCCGAATAGCCAATTATAGTTTCTTTTTCCCGATCACTTTTACCACCTATTCTATTCTTAAGTACCGTCTGATGGACGTACGAGTGGTAATGAGAGAAACCACTATTTATCTAATCTGTTCGTTGGCGGTTCTTTCGTTTGGCCTTTTACTCTGGTTCCCTTTAACCAGATACTTGTTCCTTCCCCCTCTTGTCAGTCTTTCTCTTATTTTGCTTGGCGGTGCGGCTGTTTTCCGCTGGATTCAGACTCCTACGCGAAAAATGGCTCAAAAGTATTTTTTCGCTGGCCTTGGGCAAACTGAGGAAACGGTAAGAATCCTTTCAAAGAAACTAACCAGTCTCATAGACCAAAATGAACTTGTCTCGGTCTTTCTTAAGACCGTAATTGACTCTTTCGAATTAGATAAAGCAGGAATTATTCTGCGAAAGGGAACCTCCCATTACTATGAGAGCGAGAAACTGATTGGATTTAAGACAAAAAACCTATCTTTAAAAAGTGATAATTTTCTAATTCATCACTTAAAGAAAATCAAATCTGCCGAAATCAAGGAAGAACTGACTCTGAAAATCAAAGACAACTCCTCTAAAGAAAAGACCGCTCAATTAATGCAGTTGAAAGAGGAAATGAGTAAAATGGGGGCTGAGGCATGCTTTCCCTTGCTGAGTAAAGAAGAGTTAGGAGGTATTCTTATTCTGGGTAAAAAAATTTCCGGGAAACCCTATTCTAAACAAGACTTATATCTCCTCGAAGCCCTGGCTAACCAGGCCGCCACAGCCTTAGGTAATGCTAAATTACACCAGGAGGTCAAAAATTGGGGCAAAGAACTAGATCGAAAAGTCAAAGAAAAGAGTAAGGAATTGAAAAAGAGCCAGGTTCAATTGCTTCAGTCCGAAAAATTAGCTGGTATAGGACAGTTAGCTGCCGGAATTGCCCATGAAATAAGAAATCCGTTGGGAATTATAGCTACCTCCCTTTACTATCTAAACGATGTTCTACCTAAAAAAAAAGAGGATATAAAGAGGCATTTTCAAATAATGGAGGCGGAGATAAACCGATGCGAGAACATAATCAGTAATCTTTTAGAATTTTCTCGCAAATCAACACAGGAAGTCGAGCTAATTGATGTTAACCAACTATTAAATATTACCCTGTCCCTGGTGGAAAAAGACCTTCTTGTCAAGGATATTAAACTAATTAAGAAGTTTCGTCACAGCCTTACTATTAAAGCAAATATGGATGAGATAAAACAGGTTTTTTTGAACCTAATACTAAATGCTACTCAGGCTATGCCACGTGGAGGTAGATTGGACATAGCAACTTCTATCAGCAAAAATGAACGGGTAAAAATACAAGTTGTTGATTCCGGAACAGGTATCCCTGAAAAACACCTTTCCAAGATTTTTGACCCTTTCTTCACCACTAAAGCACCGGGAGAAGGAACCGGCCTTGGTCTAACTCTGGTTCACAATATAATTGAAAGATGGGGAGGAACCATTCAAGTAGAAAGCCAGGGGGTTAAAGGGACTACTTTCACCATTGAATTTCCTATTCTTAAAGAAGAGCCCTCCCAGGAGAAGATTAATGGACCGACCAGTTAAGATTCTTATAGTCGATGATGAAGTCAATTTACTTCAGTCCTTGAGCGATGTTTTAAGAAAAAAGGGATATTTAGTAGCTACCGCGCGAAACGGACTAGAGGCACTGGAAAAGCTCAAAAAAAGATACTTCAATATGGCCATTGTTGATTTTAAGATGCCCAAAATGGGAGGAATGGAACTGCTGGAAGTGATGAAAGAAAGGTACCCTCAAACCCCGGTAGTGATTCTGACCGGCTACGGCACCATTAAAAGTGCAGTCGATGCTATGAAGAAAGGAGCCTACAATTACTTAATTAAACCCTTCCGCCCCGATGAGATTATATTAATCGCTAATAAAATTATGGAGGAAGAAAACCTGAGGGAGGAAAATAGATTTCTGCGCCAGGAATTGGAGAAAAAAGGAGAAATTATTACCCAGAGCGAGGAAATGCGCAGGTTAAAGGAGCTAATAGAGCAAGTAGCCAGAACCGAAGCCACTGTTTTAATCACCGGGGAAACCGGAACAGGAAAGGAACTGGTTGCTCAGGCCATCTACCAGAAAAGCTCCCGCAAAAGAAACCTATTTGTTAAAGTAAATTGCGCTGCTCTGGCTGAAGGAGTACTGGAGAGTGAGCTTTTTGGCCATGAAAGGGGAGCTTTTACCGATGCTTACATTCAAAAAAAAGGTAGGTTTGAACTGGCTGATAGAGGAACCTTATTTTTGGACGAAATTGGAGATATCCCTGTTACTACTCAAGTAAAGCTTTTGAGGGTCTTGCAAGAAGGTGAATTTGAAAGAGTGGGAGCAGAAGAGACCATTAAAGTTGATGTGAGGATTATCGCCGCCACTAACCAGAACCTTCCCCGGGCTATAAAAGAAAAAAGATTCCGGGAAGACCTCTTTTATCGGCTTAATGTAGTCAGCCTTGAGCTTCCCCCTTTGAGAGAGAGGAAAGAAGATATTCCACTTCTGGCACAATATTTCTTGAGAAAACATAGAGCATTAAATAAACAAGTGGAAAGAATTAGTAAAGAAGCTCTTGCTCACCTTATCTCTTATTCCTGGCCGGGAAATATAAGAGAACTAGAAAATACTATGGAAAGGGCAATTATCCTGACTAAGAAGCTCTTAATCGAAAAAGGTGACCTCTCTTTGCCTTCTGGGGATATTGCCTCTTTGAGTAAAGTGAGCTTCTCCCTCGTCTCAAAATCCTTGCGAGGAGTGGAAAGGAGTCTTTTAGTTACTGTCCTGGAGGAAACTAACTGGAATCTAAGTAAAGCCGCCCAGATTCTTGAGATTTCCCGCACCACTTTGTATAGTAAAATAAAGAAACACAAGCTAGCTGATAGCTCATAGCTCATAGTAAATTCAAAACAAAGTCCAGAATAGCTCATAGTTCATAGCTGATAGGAAAACCAAAACAAAGTTCATCGCTGAACTTACCCCCTCTCCCTTCCCTCTCCCCTCGGGGGAGAGGATTGAGGTGAGGGGAAAAAGGAAATTTCTATACTATTAAATTAACTAAATAGTGTTCAGAGAATGTTAGACACAGACCATCATTCGGATAGACAGTATCCCAAATTAAGATATAGTAACAAGTATGAAGATAAAATTAATAGGACCAACCAGGTATCTTGAGAACGGTAAGCTACTAAAATCAAAGAAACTTATGGTCCCCTCTCTTACCTTCCCTCTTCTTGCCGCTTTAACACCTGCTGATATTGATGTTTCTATTGTAAATGAGATATGTGAGGATATCAACTTTGAGGAAAAAGTTGATTTGGTCGGTATCACTTCCTACACCATCAACATACACAGAGCTTATCAAATTGCTGATGAGTTTAGAAAAAGGAACGTGCCTGTTGTAATGGGTGGAATTCATGTATCTATGCAGCCAGAGGAAGCAAAGGAACATGCCGATACAATAATAGTAGGTGAAGCTGAGGAGACCTGGCCGCAGTTTATAAATGATATTAGAAACGGCATAAGGAAGAAGGTCTATACAGCAGAGAAAAGACCATCACTTGTTCATCTTCCTATCCCTCGATTTTCACTAATAAATAAATCTCACTACCTAGATTATAAGGTCATTCCTGTTCAAACTGGAAGAGGATGTCCTCATTCTTGTGATTTTTGTTCTGTTACAAAGTTTTCAGGAAAACAATACAGACCCCGACCTATTCCCGATGTTATCAATGAGATAAGGACCGTTGGAGAGAAAATCTATTTCTTTATTGACGACAATATATTTGCCAGCCGTTCTCGCGCAAGAAAGTTACTCAAAGCACTTATCCCCCTCAGGATTCTCTGGTTTGGACAGGCCACCATAAGCGCCGCAGAGGATAAAGAGTTAATCGAGCTGGCTCGAAAGAGTGGCTGTATTGAAATGGGTGTAGGTCTGGAGAGTTTGTCTCGCAAAAACCTTGAGTCTGTGGGGAAAACAATAAATAAAGTTGAACACTATGAAAAGAATCTGAAAGTCTATAGAAAGGCAGGAATCAGGGTACTAGGGAGCATGATATTTGGTTTTGATGACGAGCAGCCTGAAGTTTTTAAAGAGACTTACCATTTCCTGCTCAAGAACCGTGTGCCTTATACCTATTGGTCGCCTCTTTGTCCTTATCCGGGAACACCCCTTTACAAAAGATTGAAGGATCAAGGTAGGTTGAAGGATGCTAAGTGGTGGCTTAATCCTGATGGGAAAACTTATGGTCTGGAATTTACAGGAACCAAAATGGAGGAAGAGGTCTTTTCTAAAAATTTATATCACTACTATAAGCGCTATTACTCTCTAGGAAGCATAATCAAACGAACCCTCTTTCCTCCTCAGCAAAGGTGGCCATCTACCATTTACCTCAACCTGGCCTACAGAAAAAGAGTTACCCCGGAGGCTAATCTTTTTGAACATTGATTCATAGAGATTACGGCAGATTTATAGAATGATATTAGCACCACCTTAATATGGCAAAAGAAAGAGCTCTTTTGACCCAGATTGACCTGTCGTATTTTGAACAAAAAATGGGAGATGCTCAGTGAAATACGTTTCTTTCTGTCGTTGCAAGGAGCCCTGAAAGCTTTCAGGACGACATGGCAATCTCTGGTGAAAAATGGTAAGGGCCCAGTAAACCCCGTGTCATTGCGAGGGATGAAATCCTGAAGCAATCTATGTTTTTGGGATTGCAGAGCCTGTTCCGAGCGAAGCGAGGAATCTCCTATCGCTCCTCCAATGACGTGGTTCGCTGAATATTTACGACTTTTCTGCCAGCTCTTGAGTTTCCCTATGCTTTTTGTCAGGGTGGCACAAAATTTGCTTACTTCCTATGAAAGCTAGT
>JAUWRE010000044.1 GCA_030610725.1 Candidatus Aerophobota bacterium
AAAAATCTGAGAGAGAATCTCTCCTGCTATTTGAGTAGCAATAGAAATCTCCTCTTCTCGGTGTTCTATCAAAACAACTATAGCTAAGCGAGCCTCATCAGAGAGTGTATAACCTATAAACCAATTATGATCTCTTTCTTCATCTGACGATTCTGCAGTTCCTGTTTTTCCAGCAATCTTCACAATCTTATTCTCTGCTCGCCAGCCTGTCCCCTCTCTAACTACTCCTAGCAGGGATTTTCCCAGAAAATCAAAGACTGAGGAGGAAACAGGTATTTTTTTACCTTTTCCAGGAGAGAAACTATCAACAACTTTGCCCTGCGAATCAACTATTTCCTTCACCAGATACGGGTTAATTAGACTGCCTCCATTGGCTACGGCAGCGATGACTCTGAACATTTGCACTGGAGTAACTAGAAGAAATCCCTGCCCAATGGAAAGATTAACTGTATCCCCAGGATACCAGGCTTCACCTTTGGCTTTTAACTTCCACTCACGGGTGGGCAAAAGACCATCTTTTTCTGAAACCGGGTCTATACCAGTAATTTCTCCCAACTCAAAGAGACGAGAGTATTGAATTATTTTGTCCATTCCTATCTTCAATCCCAGTTGATAAAAGAAGATATCACAGGAATCAATAATAGCCTCTTCCAGATTTAATCTTCCATGTCCTTCTTCTTTCCAGCATCTAAAGATACGGTTGCCCACCAGAAGCTCTCCCCCGCAGAAAAAGGTAGCTTCTTTTCCCATAATATTATCTTCTAAAGCAGCCGCCGCAACTACTATCTTAAATGTAGAAGCAGGAGGATATTCTCCCCTCAAAGCTCGATTCTCTAGAGGATCACCTGGATCCTGCACTAACTTGCTCCATTCATCTTCCGAAATACCCCAGGAAAAAAGATTGGGATTAAAACTGGGATGACTAACTAGAGTCAGAATTTCTCCTGTCTCATAATCTCCGATTAGAACAACTCCTTTTCTTTGGCCCAATTTCTCGGCAGCAATTCTTTGCATTTCAAGGTCAATAGTCAAATAAACACTATCTCCCGGCAGAGGGTCTTTTTCCGAAATTACTCTTAAGGTACGCCCGTGTGCATCTACTTCTACTTGTCTCCCTCCCTTTTCTCCTTGTAAGTATGAGTTATATGCCTTTTCTACACCCATTTTACCCACTAAATCTCCTGGTTCAACACCAAAGGTAGAATTCGCTGTTAGCTCCTCCTGGTTTACTTCTCCCACATGACCAAGCACATGAGCACACATCTCATCATAATAATAACTGCGAACCGGTTGGGTGAGAATAACTGTTCCCGGAAAATCTTCTTCTTTTTCCAGAAGATATGTAACCGCAGATAGATCTATGTTCCTTTTTACCCAGACAGGTCTAAAGATATTATTGGCTTCTTGAATCCTCTTTTTGGCTATCTCTTTGTCTATATCTAAAAACTCATCAAGACATTTAATTAATTCATCTATATCAGTCACATTGGAAGGGACTACCCCTACAGAAAAAAAAGCTTCACTCCCGGCCAACTTCTCTCCGTTTCTATCCAGGATAAGACCCCTGCTGCAAGGCAAGGGAACAAGTCGAAGACGTGAATTCTTGGAAATACGAAAATACCTTTCTCCCTCTATCAGTTGCAGCCAGGCTATTCTCCCTAGAAGGACAAGAAGGCCACAGATTATTATTATCCAGAAAATTTTAGCTCTTCTTTCAAACTGGTCTTGTCTGGTCAAGATATCACTCTTTTTAGCGTATAGCGGGTAGCGTTTAGCGTATAGGATAAATCATTCTATACAACATGCTACCCACTTCCTTCAATAAGTTCTCAATAATATCACTTTTCTTTGTATATCCTAAGTCTATAGATAACAAATATTGGGTCTCTAATTCTGATAAAGACCCATAGGCCATTCTTAGCGGGTAGCGTATAGCGTATAGATGTCATTAGGAATAAAGCAAGGAAGCAATCTCAAGAAAGACTCAGAACAACCTCCGCAATTTTTCTTCAAAACTGCCGCCTTCTTTCCTGGGCTTGCAATCACGGTTTTCCTATACGCTATCCGCTAAACGCTATATGCTATTACTTACGTTGAGCTAATCCATAGGTTTCAGATTTTGGGAAATCCTTTGTAATCTTATATATTTCCAAAACTAATCTATAGGCCTTTTGCCAAACTACAAGGTCCTTAAAGCTTTTTGTTTTCACTATACGCTATCCGCTAAACGCTCTACGCTGTCTTTTTCGTCAGAATTACTCGTTCGATTCCCTCATAATCGGGAATGACCTGAGGAATAGACAGCTCTTCCTGAGCAATAATTAACTCCCTTATTCTCTCTGCCTGTTCATATCCCATCTCTAAAGCCAAAAAACCTGTTTTTCTCAAAAATCTAGCACCCTGAGAAATAATCCTTCTATAAACACTTAAACCATCATCCCCACCTTCCAGAGCAACTTTTGGTTCTCTTTGTACTTCTAAAGGAAGATTATCCATCTCTTTGCTGCTTACATAAGGGGGATTAGAAATAATGACATTGACCTTCCCTTCTAATTTTAGATGAGCGAGAGGAAAGAATAGGTCTCCCAGTAAAAAAGATATTTTTTTATCTAGATTATGAAATTTAGCATTCCCCTCAGCCACTTTTAGGGCTTTTGACGAAATATCAACAGCATAAACCTTTGATTTTTCCAATTCTTTAGCCAGTTTGATAGCGATGTTCCCGCAGCCGGTGCCCAGGTCTATAATAACGAAATCATCCAACGTTTCCTCGCTCTTTGCTGGAAAGACCATTCTTTTGATTGCTTCCAGACTCTCTTCTACTAGAATTTCCGTTTCCGGGCGAGGGATATGAACATCCGAGGTTACTTTGAACTTAAGACCCATAAAATCTTGTTCTTCTGTAAGATAAGCAAGAGGAATATAATGAGACCGCTGAATAACCAGTTCTTTAAAAAGGGAAAGCTCCCAAGAAGAAAGAAGATGCTCACGCTCAAGATAGAGCTTCAGGCGGGTTTTTGCTAAGACATAACTAACTAACAGCTCAGCATTTAAGCGGGGATTTTCTATCCTTCCTCTCTCCAGATACTGGAAAGCCCAATCTATAGCTTTCTTAATTGTCCAGTTTCTTACCATCCACCTTCTATTTCTTCCCTAATTGCCTATATAGATTCACCATCTCCATAGCCGAAATAGCAGCATCCCAGCCCCGATTTCCCGCTTTAGTCCCTGCTCTTTCAATAGCTTGTTCCAGAGTATCGGCAGTAACTATGCCAAAAATAACAGGAATTTTTTCTCTTAGAGCTAAACCTGAAATACCTCGTGCCACTTGAGAAGATATTGCCTCAAAATGGGAAGTTTCCCCTCTAATAATAGCCCCAAGACAAATCAAAGCATCGAATTCTTTCTTCTTGAGCAGATGTGAAGCTAACGCTGGTATTTCAAAAGAACCGGGAACCCAGGCTACCTCTATATCCTCTTCTTTTACTCCATGTCTGGCAAGAGCATCCATAGCCCCTTCTAAAAGCTTTCCTGTGATAAACTCATTAAATCGGGAAATAACAATCCCAAATTTTAGACCCTCGCCTGTTATTTGTCCTTTATAAACTCTCATTTTTCTCCCCCTATCTTCTTTTCGTTCAGTGTCAATAAATGTCCCAGTTTTTTTTGCTTGGTCTTTAAATAAAACTTGTTGATTTCATTAGGTTCTATTTCTAAAGGGATGCGCTCAGTAACCTCCAGGCTATATCCCTTTAATCCAACAATTTTGCGTGGATTATTGGTCAGAAGTCTAATTTTGTGAAGTCCTAAATCAGCTAGAATCTGAGCTCCAATTCCATATGTTCGAAGGTCTGATTCAAAACCTAGCTTCTCATTGGCTTCCACTGTATCCATTCCCTTGTCCTGAAACTCATAAGCTCTAAGCTTATTTAATAGCCCTATTCCTCGTCCTTCTTGATTCAAATAAAGTAACACCCCACACTCAGACTCTCCTATTTTCTTTAAAGCTCTCCTCAACTGCTCTCCACAATCACAACGTAAGGAATTAAAAGTATCGCCGGTAAGACAGCGAGAATGTACACGTACTAATACATTTTCTTTGTTTCTAACCTGCCCCTTTACCAGGGCAAGGTCAACTCTATCCTCAAAAATAGTTCTATAGGCAATTAATTTGAAATCCCCGTAGGAGGTAGGCAGACGAGTAGTAGCCTCTCGCCTAACAAGCTTTTCTTTTTTCCAGCGATAACTTATGATATCAGCTACGCTACACACCTTTAAATTATGTTTCCTGGCAAAAGATAAAAGCTGAGGAAGTCGGGCCATCCGACCATCTTCTCCCATTATTTCGCAAAGAACACCAACAGGATGAAGTCCAGCTAATCTGGCTAAGTCTATTGCTGCCTCGGTATGACCGGCCCGCACTAAAACTCCCCCCTCCCTGCCAATCAAAGGAAAGATATGACCTGGTCTGGCTAAGTCTTCCTTTTTTGCTTTAGTATCAACAAGAACCTTTATGGTCTCCGCTCTATCAAAAGCAGATATCCCTGTGCTGGTGTTATGCCTAGCATCGACAGAGATAGTGTAGGGAGTTCCCTTCAGAGAGGGATTCTCCTCTACCATAGGTTCCAGTCCCAACTGCTTAGCTCTCCTTAAGGGTATAGGAACACAGATGAGACCTCTTCCATGTTTAGCCATAAAGTTTACTAGCTGGGGAGTAACTAGAGAAGCAGGAGCAATAAGGTCACCCTCATTTTCTCTTTCCTTGTCATCCAGAACAATGACCATTCTCCCCTTCTTAAACTCCTCCAGAATTTCCTCTATTCTATCAAACTCCATTTAAACACCCTTCCACGAGAGCTCTGAAAAACTCCAATTTTGTCATTGCGAGTAGGTCCCATAGTCGTGATGCGTCGTGCGTGATGCGTATTGCGCAATACGAAAAGCGAAGCAGGCTTGTCATTGCGAACGGAGTGAAGCAATCTCGATTGAATCGCTCGGGATAAACTGCGCAATCTCTTCTTGAAATTAATACCCCACTCTTTTTAAAAATTCTTTATTAATTCTTGACTTATCCGAATGGGAATTACGAATCAACTTCTCCATATATTTAGAAATTATGTCTGCTTCCAGATTAACTAAATCATCTTTTTTCTTTGAAGCAAGAGTAGTATTATTAAGAGTAAAAGGAATTAGGCAGACTCTGAAATCAGTCTCACTGCAACTGGCAACAGTTAAGCTTACTCCCTCTAGAGTAATACGACCCTGCTCTACTATATATTTCATCAAAGAAAGGGGTGGCTCGATTTGTATAACTACTTCTTCTTTTTTTTTCAGTACTTCAGCTACCCTTCCTACTCCATCTATATCACCCGTTACCATATGCCCTCCTAATCTGTCTGTGGAGAGGAGAGCCCTCTCCAAATTGACCTTTTCCCCTTCTCTTGCATAAGATAGATTAGTCTTTTGCAGAGTTTGAGGTATCACTTCAACACTGAAGATATTCTTACCCACAGCTGTTACTGTCAGACAAACCCCATTTACAGCTATACTATGAGACGGCTCCATCCCTTCCCGTACTTTTTGAGCCATTATCTCCAGGCTATAACAGGGAGCAGTATGAACTCTTTTTACCATCCCTGTCTCTTCCACCAATCCTGTAAACATAATATAGTATGTCGTGCCCCCTCACCCTACCCCTCTCCCCTTAGGGGAGAGGGGATTAGATAGCATTTATTTCATCTTTATAAAAATAAGGTTCCGGTTCTCCTTACTTCCTCTCCCTGTGGAGTAGAAGGTTCCGGTTCTCCTTACTTCCTCTCCCTTTCGGGGAGAGGATTGAGGTGAGGGGAAGATTCATTTTCTTGTCCTCTATAGTCTGCTCAATTACTTCACAAACCCCTTCAATGTTATTCAGTATCTCCAAGTTATTAAATCTTAGTATCTCTATTCCCAATATGGATAACTCTTTCGTTCTTAATTTATCTCGCTGGTTCTCCCTGTCTTCATAATGGCCTCCACCATCAGCTTCAATACCAACCCTGTATTTCGGAGAATAGAAATCTAGTATATACCTCCCAATAGAAAACTGCCTTCTGAATTTTGTTCCAGCCATTTGACGATTCCTCAGCACTGCCCAGAGTTTCTTTTCGGCATCTGTTTGATTCTTTCGAAGATTTCTGCACTTTTCTATATTATTCCGCTTCATTCCCCCTCACCCTACCCCTCTCCCCTTAGGGAGAGGGAACCTTCCTCAAAACTCTTTAACTTTGCACTACAATCCTACATTTTTTACTATACACTAACTATTCAGTGTTGATTGCTGACTGCTCACTATACGGTCTTTAATAACAGCAAAGAGGGCTTCTCCAGACCTTTCTTTATCTCTTGCAAGAAACGGGCCCCTAAGTATCCATCAATTACTCGATGGTCACAGGATAAAGTCATCTCCATCATTGGCCTGATAACTACTTTTTCCTCTTGAACTACTGCCCTTTTCTTAATCTCTCCCACCGCCAGTATAGAGACCTGAGGTATATTGATGATAGCGGCAAATTCTTTTATTCCCACCATTCCCAGATTAGAAAGAGTAAAAGCTGCTCCTTCCAGTTCCTCAAGTGAAAGCTTGTCTCCCCTGGCCTTATCTATGAGCTCAATCCTATCTCTGGCAATTTGGAAAAGATCCTTTTTGTTTGCCTTTTTGATTACTGGAACAATCAATCCGCCTTCTCTGGCTACTGCTAAACCCACACCCACATCTGAATGAACCATTAATCTGCCTTCTTCAAAGGTGGAGTTCATTCGGGGCAGTTTGTCCAGAGCACGAGCACAGGACTTAATCAATAAGTCAGTATAAGAAAGGTGTATTTTTTCTTTCTCGAACTCTCCTAATAAGTCATCCCGCATCTTCATTGCCTCTGAGAAGTCAACTTCTATCTTAAGATAAACATGCGGAACCTCTTTTTTGCTTTTTGCCATATGCTGCATCTGGACTTTTTCTGAACGACAAAGAGAAATCTCCTCTTTAGTTACAGCTTCTCCCGCTTGAGCCTCTCCTTGCTCTAGTGCTCGCAAAATATCCTCCTTAACTATCCTTCCTGCTGGTCCTGTTCCTTCTACACTGGAAAGGTCAACACTATGTTGGCTGGCTAATTTTTTAGCCAGAGGAGAAGCCTTAACTGGCTTAGTAACAGCTTTTTCCATAACCTGGGGAGATATTTCTTCCTCTTCCTCTTTTTCTCCTTCCTCCCTGGACGCTTTTCCCTTTTCTTCTAAAATCTCCTCATCCATGCTATCAACAATAAAAGCGATAGTATGAGTTACAGGAATCACTTCCCCTTCAGAAGCAACAATTTTTCTAAGGAAGCCGGAAGCAACTGCTTCCACCTCCATATTTGCCTTGTCAGTAGCAATCTCTAAAAGAGGTTCTCCTTCTTTAACACTATCTCCTTCTTTCTTTAGCCACTTAATAATCTCTCCTTCTTCCATAGTCTCACCCAACTTGGGCATCATTACCTTTCTCATCATAATACTTTCTCCTCCTTAGCATTACTTGTAAACACTATTCCTGTTGAAGTCCCTTTATGAAAAATTCTAATCGTCAAATTCTAGGAAAAAAAGGGGGCTTTGTCAAGAAGGTGTCTCAAGACACGTGAATCGTATTTCGTAAATCGTAAATGGTTAATTAAACCCTACAGTCATTTATTTCCTTGTTTGCGATTCACTATTCACCAACGACTATTCACTGCCTTTGAGGAATGTCCTTCGGTAGAGATGTGAATTGCCAGAATTATTTCTTCCTTACGAAATTAACCAGAAGATAGACCAGGGGTGTATCAAGGAGAGCCACACAAGCCTTTATGAGATACTGACCAAGAATTAAAGGAAGGATGGGAACCACTCCGTAAAAGGCAAGCGTAATAAACAAAGAAGTATCTATGGCCTGGGAGACAAGCGTAGAAGCATTGTTACGTAACCAGAGATGACGCTCATGGGTGATTTTCCTCCAGAAATGAAAAGCCCATACATCATGATACTGACTGACAGAA
>JAUWRE010000069.1 GCA_030610725.1 Candidatus Aerophobota bacterium
TAAATGTAAGAAATTAGGTGGGAGAGCAGGCTGCCCAAGTTTTAAAGAAGCGAAAGATTTCCTTCTTTCCTTTGGTTCACAGAGAATAAAATCTTTTTTGAAAGAAGACGCTTCTAATGAAACATCTAAAGCCAGGTCAAATTGACTTATCTAATTCGTAACTTATAATAAAAATGCTATAATATTAATCTAATAGTACAGAAATTTCTTTTTGGACATAGATGTGTAGAAATCTGTGTCCTGATTGAGTTGTTATAAAATAAGCGTTAAAGACGAGGAGATGGGGAAAATGAAACTTTCTTCCATTAATGTAGGTCAGGAAGTATGGACATATCAAGACTACCGAGAACTTCCAAATGACCAAAAAATTTATCAGGTGATAGGAGGTAAGCTACTTATGGTTCCTGCACCTTCAACGCGACATCAGAATGTTTCCAGAAATCTGGAGTTTATTATCTGGAGCTTTGTGAAAAGCCATAATTTAGGTGTGGTATACGATGCTCCCATAGATGTAGTTTTTAGCTCGACTGATGTAGTTCAGCCGGATATAGTTTTCATTACCAGAAATAGACTAGCCATAGTGAAGGAGAAGGGGATCTTTGGTGCACCTGATTGGGTTATAGAGATAGTTTCATCCTCGACCAGTAAGATAGATATTAAATTAAAGAAAGATCTTTATGAGCGCTTTGGAGTCAGGGAATATTGGATAGTTTTTCCTGAGGATGAGAAAGTTGAGGTATATCTTTTAAAAGGGGGAGATTATAAGCTCAGAGGGGTATTTTTGAAACATGATGCTTTACAGGTTAATACAATAGAGAGGCTTAAAGTCAATTTAGAAGAAGTGTTTTCCTAATTATTGAAGGAGTGGAGTATGGCGCTAAAAGTAACGGTTGTGGGAGTGGGGATGGTGGGGGAACAGATTATTTCTATTTTGCGGGAAAGAAATTTTCCTATGGAATGGCCTCCCATAGTTTGTGCTACCAGAGAGCGCACAGAAATGCTTGATGGTGAAGAATTCTATGTTAAAAAGACAGATGAGAGCTGCTTTAAGGGTAGAGATATTGTATTTTTCGCTGGCAAAGAGGGAGCCAGGGGAGCCAGTGTCCAATGGGGAGAGATAGCACAAGAAGCAGGTGCTGTTTGTATAGACAATGGCTCTGATTTTCGTCTGGATCCTGCTATTCCTTTGATAGTGCCAGAGGTGAATCCAGAGGCTGTTACATCTAAAAGTCGCTTTATTACCAGTCCTAACTGTTCTACTATCCAACTGGTGATGGTTCTTCATCCATTGCATCAAGCCGCCAGGATACGGCGAGTAGTTGTTTCCACTTATCAGAGTGTATCTGGATGGGGGGTAAGAGCATACGAAGAGCTCCTCAACCAAATACCTCAGGCCCTCAAATCTCTAAATAAGGTCTCTTTTGATCCAACTGTATTTTCCAATTCCATAGCCTTCAATTGCCTTCCCCATATTGATAAATTCACTCCGGATGGTTACACCAAAGAAGAGATGAAATTAGTATTAGAGACCCAGAAAATCATGGGTGATGAGAACATCAACATCAGTCCTACTGCGGTACGAGTGCCAGTGCTGGTAGGACATGGAGAGAGTATAAATATTGAAACTGAAAATGAGCTCAGTGCAAGCCAGGCGCAAAAGGTTCTTTCTACTGCCCATGGCATCTTGGTAATGGATGAGCTGAACAAGGATAACCCTCGTCATGATCCTCTGGAACGCACTTATCCTGTTCCCTTAGATATTCGTAAGCCCGAGTATCAAGACCTGGTGCTGGTAGGACGAATACGAGAGGACTCTACCCTGAAGAATGGACTTAACCTGTGGTGTGTGGCCGATAATCTACGTAAGGGAGCCGCTTTAAATGTGGTTCAGATTGGGGAGCTACTGATAAAGAAGGGGATAATTCGCCCTTAGGATTTTCTTGATGAACTAGGAAATTGTCCTTCGGTTTTTTTTGACAAGCTCAATGATTTTCCTATCTTTATCGCCTTTAAGCTGGCAATAGTCTGAAAGAATTCTTTCCAAAGAGCCTTTTAACCTTCCTTCTTTTTTGTTAATTTCAATGGCAGCGGCGATCATCATAGAATAGACTTCAGGAAGAAACCCGCTAGAGATAATAAACTTTGCCCCGGAGATAAGTCTTTCCTCAGGCTTAAGTTTTTCTAAGGCGCCTCTTACACCTCTTTCAATGGAATCCTTGAACACCGGGCAGAGAATTCTTCTCAAGATATCAATGGCATAATTGTTAACTTCGCTCTCATCCAAAACATCCCCATAATAGCTTAAAAGAGCTCTTATTATCTCATCGTTCATCATTTTATGAGCCAGGCGCAGGAGTTCTTTTTCTTTGGCTAACTGGTAAAAGTGAGAGTATCCTTTCAGGTAGCCAAGGTGGGATAAGAAAGCATGGGTTCCATTGTGCAGTAGGAATTTCATTCTCTTTAGAGCACTAAATTCTCTTTCCCCTTTTGCCTGGAAAGCTCTTCCGAAAAAGACTTCATCTTTAGCTATGCTTTCCACCAGGGGTATTCCGTACCAGGGTTCTGCTATTACTGCCCAGTTGAAATCATCAGCAACAGACTGATAAACTCCTTCTTTTTCAATATTTTCTTCACAGCGGCACATCCTTCCCATTATAGGATTACCTATTCTTAGCCAGGAGGGTACATCCAGGATGTCCTCCTTGAGATAACTCTTCATCAGAGCCTCAATATTCCATCCATTCTCGCTACAGAGAATAAATAGAGAATCTTTGCTTTTACGCTCTCTTATTCCTTTAGCTAAAATAGAGGCTACACTTCTTAAATGAGAGGAACCAACAGCAGTAAAAATAATAGGAACCTTGCTTATTTTATCAATGAGCAGAGCCTTTTCTTGAGGATTATCTAAATTCAACCCTGTTACATTTTTTACCTCAATTGCCTTAATTTGCGGAAAAGAAATATTAAGGCGATATTGATTTTCTCTTTTTAGATAAGCCAAAAAATCACTCTTATATTCTCTGTCTATAAAAGTAATCTGATAGTCTTTACTCAGCTCTGGACCTAAAAAGCCGAGAGATAGGGCTCCTGCTCCAAAAATTAATATTTCCTTTTTCATCATTGAAATTTAGTCCTAACGTAAATATTCATCAAAGCACGTATACTACTGTCATTGCGAGGAGCGATAGCGACGTGGCAATCCCAAAAACTGAGATTGCTTCAGGATTTCATCCCTCGCAATGACGTGGTTCACTGAGTACTTACTGTTTTTATGTTGCACTTATAGCACCAAAGGGGTGATTTCAATCACCCCTTTGGTGTAAAAGACTTAAAGGAAAAAAGTCTCTTTTATTCTATCGACACAGGATAGAAAAACTTTCTCGACGTGGGATGAAGGGTATAACCCTCGACATTTTTCCGGAAGACTACATTCTGGTTCGAATGAGCCAGATATACCCATGGGGCAGCTTCGTGTACCATTTGCTGAAATATTCTGTAGTATTGTGCCCTTTTCTCCACATCATAGGTCTGTAAGGCCTCGGAAAGTAGAAATTGTGCTCCCTCATCATTATAGAAGCCGTAATTTCCGGCTGCGCCTATGGAACAAGCATTTGGCCCGTATAGCACATTCATAAAGTTGTCCGGGTCTCCATTATCACCTGTCCATCCCAGAAGACACATCTGATGGTTTCCAGCTTCGGTTTCCTGAAGATAGGTGCCCCAATCCACTTGATAGAATTTTACGGTTATGCCCACAGCGGCCAGGTAGCTCTGAATTGCCTCACCAATTTTGGGAGGGTCGAACATGTAAGGCCTTGATACCGGCATTACGTACAGAGTAACCTCGAAGCCGTCTGGATATCCTGCCTCTGCGAGAAGCCTCTTTGATTTGGCCGGGTCATAGGTATAGTCTTCTATATCATCATTGTATCCCAGCATAAAGGGAGGCATTCCGTTCTTTGCCACTGAAGCGGTTCCCATATAGATGTTATCCGCTATGGACTTCTTATCAATGGCATAGTTGATTGCCTGTCTTACTTCCTTCTTGGTAAGGGGCTCGAAATATCCGGGAGTCTTAACCCAGGGCTCGTCCAAATCGCGTACGCCGTTTGCGTTGGCATCTTTGTATCCATAGCCGGTATTCATAGCCATATATCCAACATTCATTCCCGGTTCTGTCAGGAGTTTCAAGTCCTGATTGGCTCTTATTCTGTCAAAATGAGCCGGATCCGGATACTCTATTCCCTGCACCTCGCCCACCTCTAAAGCCATAAGTCTTGCCGAAGCATCGGGGATGACCTTGAATATCAGTCTGTCCAGTTGAGGCCTTTCACGCCAATAATTATTATTAGCTTCCAGGGCAATGTGGTCATCCTTCACCCATTCAACGAACTTGAAGGGACCTGTTCCCACAGGGTATCTAAAAGCATCCTCACCCCATTTCTCCGCATTACTGGGACTGACAACGTTAACGGTGAACATGGCCAGGCTGGTCATTATTGACGCGTTTATCCTCTTCAGGACCAGTTTTACCGTATAGTCATCAATCTTTACCATTTTATCTACGTCACCGAACATATACCCCCAATAGACCCATTCGCCATATTGATGACACCAATGACTTGTATCATACTGTCTGGCAAAGGAAAAAACAACTGCATCGGCGTTGAAATCTGTCCCATCGTGGAATTTAACCCCGTGTCGTAATTGGAAGGTAATTTCCTTTCCGTCCTCAGATGTTTCCCATGAGGTAGCTAAACAGGGTTGTATCTCTGTGGAGCCTGATTCATATTCAACCAGGCCTTCGAAGATATTGTCCATTCTCTGGATAGATTCTCCATCGGTTACATCGGCAGGGTCCAATCTAACTGCATCTCCGGAGCTGCCAAAGACCAATGTTCCCCCAGCCAGGGCCAGTGAACTAGCAAGGGTAATGCTGCACACCAGGCTGGTTGCTACTAGTAAGCTTTTCCATACTTTTCTTTTCATTATTTTTTTTCCTCTCAGTACCTTTTTTCTCGATTGTAGGCTCTTTAGCCGGATTTCAGACTCTTTTCTCACCTCCTGTTTTTGATATTTGAGTTCAAATCAACAAATTTTCATACGTTCCAGGGCGACATTTTTAAGTTATCATTGATAAATGAGTTTGTCAATTATCAATGGTGATTTGTTGCTCTACTTAACCAGACTTTACTAAGATGTATGTGCTGGGCATTAGTACATTTGTGTTTTGCCCAATCCTGGCATATTTCCTTCTTCTATGTGTCCCTTTTTCTAAATATGTTCTTTTGCTGATTTCCGGGAATTCCTGAAAAAAGAAGCTCAAAAAGCGCCCTGTTTACCTTCGTCACGCAGCTAATAATACTATGGAGCCTGATTATTAAAAATTACTTCAGGTAATCCGATTGAAGAGAGTTTTGCTCCAGGGCTTGTCTGGAAATGGTAACGGTTAGTGACCCAACTGCACCCGGTGCCACCTGGTACTTTTGGAAATAGAGAATCAGGTTGTGGCTGTCAAAATTGAAATTCCTGAAATTGTCAAAAACAGGCGCTGTACCCTGGTTCAGCATCTCTTTCAGGTTGTCATCTATTTTCCATTGCCTGGATTGAAGTTGGCTGGTGATGTCCTGGGCTGATATTCTGGATATTTTGTTCAGCGCTTCTTGAGGAGAAACAAAAAAATCCTCAATGCCTATCTTCTTCTTTTTGACATTGTCGTAGTTGAAGGCCTGAATCTCTTCATTGCCATGAGCTCCACCAGTGAAATAGTATATCTTTATCAGCAAACAGAGGCATTCATTGTTAAGCTGAGCGGCCTGCCAGGAGGCAATAAATTCAAAAGGCTGCTCAGGACCCTTGGGTACTGGCTTGTCGGCAGGCATCGTATCCAGCCGGGCTTTCCAGTTATCCAGCGATTCTTTTTTGAAACTATCAATCTTGCCAGAAATAAGGATGGCGATTTCCTGATTGAAATCTGGGTCGGCTGTCTGGAATTGTGGATATTCGGCCCGGATAGAGAAAAAACTATCTGATTCTTGAATAGAGTCAATGTTTACCGGCAAGGAGCTGATGAAAGGCTGTTTACCACCATTTGCTCCGCTGCCTAGCAGTAGTACCATAGATAATAAGCACACAGTACTTATGCACAAAATCAAGAGCTTTCTATTTTTCATAATTCCCCCTCTTTCGCTTGCCTTCCCCTATGGATGGCCTCAGTTACGTTATATAGAAACATGGTAGCATTTCTGGAGCTTCTGTCAAATTTCCGGCTGCATTTGAGAAAGAAATTGTACTTTTTCAGCCACCTCGATTTAAATCATGTTTCGAAAAGTGGACATTGACAGATCCAGCACAAATTATATACTAAGACCTGTTTTATAAGGCCAGG
>JAUWRE010000042.1 GCA_030610725.1 Candidatus Aerophobota bacterium
ATATAGGAAAGATCAGTATTCTCAAAAACCAGAAGAGTACGCAGACGAGGTCTTAATATCTGTGTTTCTCTAACAGCTCTATCCCATTTTTCTTGTAAGTCCATATCATTCCTTCTTTTTCTGTCGTTGCCAGCCTGTCAAAGACAGGCGTGGCAATCCCCAGGGAAGCTCACAACAGGATTAACAATCCCAATGAGATGGCCACGGTTGCTGCAACCTCGCGACGCTTCGCGGGTAAATATTCAGTGAAGTACGTTCCTTCTTGTCATTGCGAGGAGTTCTGAAGGCCTTCAGAACGACGTGGCAATCTCTGATGGAGATTTAGATTGCTTCGCTTGCGCTCGCAATGACGTGGTTCACTGAGTACTTACCTTCGCGGATTGTTTCAGGATTTCATCCCTGGCAATGATACGATGTTTACTGAGGATTTACATCAGTTTATTATAATAGAATGAATTGTCAACAAATGCCTCAGGACAATTTCTTCCGTCACCATTCTCGTATCTCGTTGTTCGTATCTAGTATCTAGTATAACCTATCCTTTTGAGTGCTCTAAAGTCCTTTTTCGAGATACGAGATACCAGATACGATTCACGTTTTTTCAAAGAGTGTCCTTCGGTGTCCAAATTCTAGAACTGATATTGCATTTGATATAATCTGTAGTAAATTTCTTTTTTTCGCATAAGTTCTTGATGAGTTCCTGATTCTCTGATTCTACCCCCATGCATTACTATTATCCGATCTACGCCTTTGATAGTAGAAAGTCGGTGAGCAATGACAATGGAAGTTCTATGTTGGAGCAGTTTGGCTAAGGCGTCCTGGATGAGTATTTCCGTTTCTGTGTCTATACTGGAGGTGGCTTCATCTAAAATCAAGATTTTGGGGTCAAAGACCAAAGCGCGGGCAAAAGATAGAAGCTGCTTCTGGCCTACTGATAATAAGCTACCCCGTTCACGTACGTCCTCCTGGTAGCCCTGAGGCAGTTCTTTAATGAACCTATCTGCATTGGCATACTTGGCAGATTTTTCCACCTGTCCAAAACTTATTTTGTTCTCGCCCAGTTTGATATTATCTTCAACAGTACCTGAAAAAAGGAACACATCTTGTTGCACTATTCCCAGGTAACGGCGCAGCTCTTTTTGCCTGAAATCTCTTATGTCTCTTCCATCAATTAATATCTTCCCCTTTTGTGGGTCATAAAAACGGGCTAGCAAGCTGATAATTGATGTTTTCCCTGCTCCAGTCGCTCCCACGATAGCTACTTTTTCTCCTGGTTGAACGCAGAAAGAAATGTCGCAGAGAACATCCTCTTTATCGTTGTAAGCAAACCATACCTCTTTGAATTCAATCTTTCCCTGGATTCTGCTTATGGATAAGGGTAGTTCTGGGTCCTTCACCTCTGCCTGAGTGTCCAATAGCTTGAATATTCGCTCTGAGGAAGCCATAGCTGATTGCATAATAGTGTATTTTTCGCTGAGGTCTCTTATAGGATCATAGAATCGTTGCACATATTGGATGAAAGCTACCAGTGCTCCAAAAGTGAGTGCCCCTTTGAGGATCTGGCCTCCACCATACCAGACAATCAGGGCAATGGCAACAGAACCGATGATTTCTACCAAAGGATGGAAAATAGCGTGGTAGAAAATAGACTGCAAGCAGGCTTCAAGGTAGTGATGATTCAATCCCTCGAATTTACTAAAGTTCTTCTTTTCTCGGTTGAATATCTGAATAATGGCCATCCCGACAATGCTCTCTTGCAGGAAGGCATTAATGCGGGCCAATCTTGTTCTAATAGCGCGATAAGATTCCCTCATCTTCTGGCGGAAAAATAAAGTGGCATAAATCAGTAAAGGTAGAATCGCAAAGCTCACCAACGCTAGTCTGAAATCAAGCCATAACATAACTATGACAATACCTATCAGGCTAAATATGTCACCAAATATAGCTATGACACCAGAGGTCAGCATTTCATTTAAAACCTCTACATCATTGGTGAGTCTGGTTATCAGTCTTCCTACTGGGTTCTTATCGAAAAAAGAGAGTGACATCTCTTGCAGATGAGAAAATAGTTTCATTCTTATGTCAAACATTACCTTCTGACCAACAAATTGCATGACATAAATTTGTAGATAGCGCAGGAAAAAGGTTAACACAAGGACAGCCAGGAATATGAGAGCAATACGGGATAAACCCGATATGTTCTGGGTAACTATATAACGGTCAATGGCAATTTTGGTAAGATAGGGACCTACCAGTTGTAAAGCCGAGATAAGTAAAAGCAAAATGATAGATATAATCACATATAGCTTATAAGGAGCCAGGTATTTGAGCAATCGGCGCATTAGGCGAGCATCATACGCTTTTCCTGCTATTTCTTCTTCTGCCTGATATTGATTCATTGATTGATTCCTTTATATCCTTTCCAGCTCTTCCCGCAGCCGCTGCTGGCGGTACATATTAGTATATATACCCCCTTTAGCTACCAGCTCTTTATGGGTGCCTTGTTCTACAATTTCACCATCCTTAAGTACCAATATTAAATCAGCATCGTGAATAGTGGATATGCGGTGTGCTACCAGAATACAGGTTCTTCTTTTTCGGAATTTACCTAATTGCTTTAGAATTTTTTCCTCAGTGTGAACATCCACACTGGAGAAGGCATCATCAAGGATGAGAATCTTGGGCTCACGAATAATGGCTCGGGAAATAGCTGTTCTTTGCTTTTGACCCCCAGAAAGAGTTACTCCTCTCTCTCCTACTGGCGTTTCGTATCTTTGAGAAAACCTTTCAATCTCATCATCAAGGGCTGAGATACTCACAGCCCGTCTTAATTTTGCCTCATCAAAATCCTCTAATCCATAGACAATATTCTCCTTAAGGCTTTCTGAGAAAAGGAAAGTCTCCTGGGGAACATAACCAATATTTTTGCGCAGGACTTTAAGGGGTATAGTTTTAATCTCTATACCATCAATAGTAAGAGAACCTTGTCTTAGTTCCAGTAATCGGGGGATTAGATTAACCAGGGTGCTTTTACCCGAACCGATGGGGCCTGTGATACCTATAGTCATCCCTTTAGCTATCTTCAAATTAATATTCTTCAATATCATTTTTTTATCATAGGCAAAACTTGCATTTTTGAATTCGATTTCTCCTTCAATGATATTAATATCTTGCGTCCATTCACCATCTTGAATTTCCGGGACCTGCTCAAGTATTTCCATTAGCCTGCCCATGGAAGCAGAGCCTCTTTGCACTAAATTAATTACAAAACCTAGAGCCATCATGGGCCAGGTAAGCATCATTAAGTATCCGTTGAATTGAACCAGTTGCCCCAGGCTAATCCTTTCTGTGATAACTAGCCTCCCCCCCAGCCACAAAACAATTATCATTCCTATTCCAAAGATAAGCATAATAAAGGGAAAGAAGGGTCCCCATATTCTTGCCAGAGACATATTTTTGTTCATATACTCCTGATTCAATTGTTTAAATTTTCTTTTTTCGTTTTCTTCCTGAGCATGTGCTTTTACCACCCGTATACCGCTTAAATTCTCCTGCACTCCTGCACTGATATTGGAGAATTGCTCCTGCACTTTTTTGAAACGACGAAATATTCTGGAGCTAAAAATGGCGACAGCTATAGTCAAGACCGGCAGCGGTATTAATGAATAAAGAGCTAGTTCAGAATTAATTACGAGCATAAAAGCAATAGCCGCCGTTCCCATAATTATTGTATTGAGTAAATTCCGAATACCCGGTCCCAGGAGCATTCGCACTGCTTTTAGGTCATTAGTAGCGCGAGCCATAATATCTCCCGTTTTTATCTTGTGGAAATAGGACAAGGATAGCTTTTGTAGATGACTGAATAAATCATTGCGTAATTCATATTCAATCTGGAAAGCAACTCCCACAATTCTGCGAGTCATTAGATAGCGAAAAAATCCTCCCATAATGGAGATAGATACTATTAACAGGGCATATAAGAGCAGCGTCTCCTTGCTTATTACTGTCTGCAGGCCATCGATGGTGTAGCGTAATACATAAGGGATTAAAAGAGCACATAGGTTGGTGCCGATGGAAAAAATAACTCCCCATATCAAGTCTCTCTTATGTCTTAGTAGGTAAGTTTTTAGTCTGGCAAGATTATTGTTTATTCTCATAGCAGTCAATAACTTTTCTATAATTTGTAGTTTAGGAATTTCTTTTTGAACGCAGATGAATACGGATTATTAAAGATTTAAGTATTAAAAAACTAAAGAATCATTAAAATTTTCAGGAATTGGGTTTTGACTAAGCCTTAGTTTTGAGCCAGAAGTTATAGAATTTTCTTCTTGAACATATATCTGCGAAAATCTGCGTCCTAATTAATTCATAATTTCAGGTTAGATTAAGTTTATCAAGAAAAAGATGAGTGTCAATCTATTTTTTGCTCACTATTAATCTGGGGAGATGGATAGAGTTGTCTGCTTAACAAATTCCTGTTCTGTGCTATATTGATGATGCGATATCACTTAAAATCAAGATGGGTTGTAAAAATAACTGAAGTTGAGAGGGGGAAGGAAATGACTCAGCTAGGCATAAAATCAAAACAAGAGTGTAAGTATGCTTTGGTTTCATTGGGAGAAGTTATGGTTAGATTGGACCCCAATGAGGGAAGGATAAGAACAGCGAGAACTTTTACTGTTACGGAGGGTGGAGGGGAATACAATGCAGCCAGGGCTCTTAAAAAGGTATTTGGACTGAATACAGCCGTGGTAACGGCACTACCCGATTGTGAGGCAGGACATCTGTGTGAGGATCTAATGATGCAAGGTGGAGTTGATTTAAGTCATTTAGTCTGGCTTCCTTTTGATGGAGTGGGAAGAAAGACCCGCCTGGGATTAAACTGGACAGAGAAAGGCTATGGGGTAAGGAGTGCCAAGACAGAATATGACCGAGGCCACACAGCAGCCTCCCAGTTGAAAAGAGGAGATATTGACTGGGATAAAATATTCAAAGAAGAAGGAGCGCAGTGGTTTCATACAGGCGGTATTTATGCTGCTCTTTCTCAGACGACACCTGAGGTAATTATTGAAGCTATGCAGGCTGCTCAAAAGGCAGGTACTATAGTCTCCTACGACCTTAATTATCGAGCTTCCCTCTGGAAAGCCATAGGAGGACAGAAAAAGGCACAAGAAGTTAATCAGCGGATTGCTCCTTTGGTTGATGTAATGATGGGCAATGAAGAGGATTTTTCTGCCGCATTGGGCTTTAGAGTAAAGGGAGTAGAAATCAGTAAGAAGATGGATATTACTCAAACAGAAGGTTTCCAGAGAATGGCTGAGGAGGCAGCTGATAAGTATCCTAATTTCAAAGCAATAGTAACTTCCTTAAGAAATGCAAAGACTGCCTTGATAAATGATTGGGGAGGTATTGTTTGTATAGAGGGAAAGTTCTACCAGGCAACTCCCCGGAAGAATCTGGAAGTTTATGATCGGGTGGGTATGGGAGATAGTTTTGCCTCAGGATTTATCTATGCTGTTCTGAATGGCAAGACTCCTCAAGAAGCCGTCGAATTTGCTGCTGCCCATGGTGCTCTGGCTGGAACCACCCCTGGTGATACCAGTATGGCAACATTAGCTGAAGTGACCAAAGAGATAGAACGAGCTCAAAAGGGCGGAGTAGCCAGAGCTGCCCGCTGAATAGAAATCCGTTGCTAGTTGCTCGTTACTCGGATCCCCTCTTCCCTTGTCTTGTTCATTGTTCGTAGTTCATTGACCTACTAGCTCGTTAGTCAACTTGTTAATTTAGTTAAGTGGTTAATTTTCCCTTTATCCCCCAGGGGAGAAAGTACTATTCACCAATTAACCACTCACCATTTGCCATTTTATTGTTCTTTTCTATCGATGAACTATGAACTCGTAACTAAAAACTCTAAGAGAGGGATAACCTGTGAGAAACCCCCTGCCTGTAATGCAAAAGAGGCAGAGAGGATGGTGGAATTGGTGAATAAATATAACTTTGGCAAGTTTATCCTTCTGCAGGATAGATGAGATCTTGGTTAAGGTAACCCGAACAACTGAGGGATAGAGAGTTGGTTCTCTGGTGCTCTAAAATAAAGTCAACTGAAAAAAGGAGGTAGCTCGAATGAAATTATCATGTAGTTCCTGGTCTTTTCATAGAACATTTGAACAGGGTAAGATAAATCAGCTTGAATGGATAGAAAAGTGTGCCAAAGATCTGATGCTTGATGGCATTGAGCTTTTGGATGAACATTTCCGGTCAACCGAAAAAGCGTATTTGCGCGATCTCAATAAGTTTACCACAGACCTTGGTCTAACCATCGCTTGTGTATCAGTCAGTAACAACTTTAGAAAATCACAATCATCATGCTTTCACAACATCGGTAGACGATCTACTCAGAATCTTAAAGGAAGTTGGCTCTGAATGGCTCAAAGTAACCCTGGATACAGGCGACTACATAGTAGAGACAGGGAAGTTGAACGGATATCCAGCCATTGAAAGAGTAGCTAGCTTGGCTGTCTTCGTTCATGCTAAACTTTATGAGTTAGACCAGAAAGGAGCAGAGAGATGAGAAAGGTGAAAATTGGTGTTGTTGGATGTGGTGATGTTGCTTTTCGCTCATATCTACCGGATATAGCTTCACTAACAAAAGAAAAGATAGACCTGGTAGGTGTTTGTGATACTGCTGAGGAGAGAGCTAGGAAGGCAGCAAAAGAGTTTAAGGCAAAGGAGTACTACCTTAACTATAATGAGATGCTCAAGAAGGCAGACATCGAGGTCGTGATTAATTTAACAGATATGCTTCATCATGCACCCTTTTCTCTGCTTGCCATAAAGGCAGGAAAACATGTCTATACTGAAAAACCTATGGCAGCTACGCTCGAGGAAGCGGATACCTTAATTGGAGAGGCAGCTAAGGCTGGTATCAAGATAGCATCTGCGCCACCGGTGATGCTAAGCCTAGCTGTTCAACAGGCAAAGAGAATCATTAATAAGGGTAGCATCGGTAAGGTATGTTTTGTTTGCGCACATAGTTCCAGTGCAGGACCAGCCTCATGGAAAGAATACTCATCAGATCCTACCTGGTTTTACAAAAAGGGTGCAGGACCCCTTTTTGATCTGGCTGTCTATTCCCTCCATGCCATTACGGGAATCTTGGGACCGGTTAAGAAAGTTACCGCCTTCTCAGGAATAGCTATTCCTGAACGTATTATTGGGGGATGTGCGGCTATAGGTAAGACAATAAAAGTTGAGGTGGATGATAACACTTTGATGCTTTTAGACTTCGGTGATATAACTTTTGCCTATATAGACGGAACTTTCTGTATGCAAGCAAGCAAAAGTCCTGCCATAGAATTCTTTGGCAGTGAGGGAACAGTTACCTTAAACCCTTATTATTATGGTGAAGGTCCACCCGTAGGTCTCTATGCAGCAGAGAAAGAATTTGGTTTAAAAGGCTGGAGTACGCCAGTTGCAGCCCAAGCAGAGGAGACATATTCTCTCGGCGATGGAATTGAGCATCTGGTTGATTGCATTACCCAGGACAAAGAACCAATAATTAGTGCTGAACATGGCCGTCATGTTCTTGAGATTATAGTCAAGGCTTATGAGTCTGCTAAAAGTGACCAAGTACAAAAGCTGACCACAACTTTTTAACTAACAAAATATGCAATTGCTGTCGCCAGCGAAGCTTCGGCTATGTCAGTGGGTAGTGCTCTGCTGGATAAAAAAGCAGTAGCCGAGGGGAAGTTTAAAGTGATAACTAAAAAGGCAGAGCAATTTTTAGAGGAAGTAAAAAAAGCCAGGTGATATTTACCGGGTGGATTTCGCACTCCCTATAAACAAGCGGCCACGTGAAGATGAGCTACGCTCTATCCTTGAAGATTGGATTTTGGCTGGTCTCAAGCTAGGCCATCCTTTGCCAGTGATTGCAGAGATTGATCTGAACAGGGAGCCGACTTATGAGCCACTGGACACCGTGTAAGCGGCGAGATTTCATCCGACGCCTACGGAAGCTCCGCTAGTATAGCTTCGCAAAAATATCGAGGAGTAAAATGAAAAATATTCTCATTGATACGGATATAGGGGACGATATAGATGATGCTTTAGCTATTGGATTTGCTTTGAATTGTCCTGAAGTTCGTGTCAA